>NZ_JBWKVL010000006.1:0-250947 GCF_059421685.1 Citrobacter sp. GW821-FHT02E08
GATCTCCTTCGTTGGCAGATTGAGTATGCCGGATGATCTCTAAATGTGAATGGCACGATTATGCGGGATACTTACACCCTCACCACCTTCAAGGAAGTCATTTCCTGCCCCGCCATTCAGTTGGTCGTTTCCTCCCATCCCATACAAAAAGTCATTACCGCTGCCACCGTTGATGGTGTTGGCAATGGCATTCCCTTTGCCGGTGAAAGCGCCTGTCCCGGCGAACACCAGTGTTTCAACGTTATTGGTCAACGTGTAATTTTGGAGGGTGGTCTGGACAACATCCGTCCCGCCATTAAGAGCTTCCTTGACACTGTCCATAGCATTATCAACCAGATAAACGTCATCTCCGGCCCCCCCCGTCATGCTATCGGCACCCTGGCCACCCTCGAGTCTATCGTTACCCGCTCCGCCTATCAGGTTATCGTTGCCAGCCCCGCCCTGAAGGTTATCGGCACCGTCACCGCCATCAAGGGAGTCATTTCCTGCCCCACCGTTCAGTTGGTCGTTTCCTCCCATCCCATACAAAAAGTCATTACCGCTGCCACCCGTGATGGTGTTGGCAATGGCATTCCCTTTGCCAGTGAAAGCGCCTGTCCCGGTGAACACCAGTGTTTCAACGTTATTGCCCAACGTGTAATTGTTGAGGGTGGTCTGGATGCCATCCGTCCCGCCATTAAGACCTTCAGTGACAACGTCGCCAGTATTATCAACAATATAGGTATCATTGCCGAGACCACCCACCATCACATCGGCGCCAGTGCCGCCGTTGAGTGTGTCGTTGCCGGCCCCACCGTTGAGCGTGTCGTTGCTGCCACCACCATTGAGGACGTCGTCGCCAAGCCCACCATTGAGGACGTCAATGCCGTTCCCACCATTGAGGACGAGGTTGCGGTTGGCAACGACCGGTGGATTATCGAGCTGACTCGTCCCGAAGATGTTCTCGGGAAGATTGGTCAGGCCCGTGTTGCGTGCCACGATCCCGGCAAAGCCCTGCTCCTCGATAACCTCGTAGAGGTCCAGATGCTCCACGCGGTCGAGATAATACAACCGGTCACCTTCCTGGATCCGGTCAAGTTGCTCGTGGATGATGACCCAGAAAGTCTGACCAACCACACCGCCATTGATGTGCTTCTCGGCGAGTCCGCCAACGAACAGATCAACTCTGTCGATGCCTTTGACGGTGTTTCCGTTGACAAATTTATAGCCAGGATTCGCCGCCAGGAAGTCTGCAATTTGAGCATCTTCCAGCACGAGGTCTGGATACGCCTGCTTGAATTGCTCAATGACTGTATCGCTGAGATCGTTCCGTGCCTGGAAATCCTCCCACGAACTGTAGGGTGTGAGATCGCCAGCAAAGCTGACCGCCTCCTTCACATACGGATCGAGAGAGGCCATCAGGTCGGCCCGGATCTGGTTCATCGAACCCAGACCGACGTCCCACTCGCGGGCGACGTCGAAGGCGAACACGTCAGCACTGGTACGTATGAGGTCATTTCGGACAGCATCGACGATATTGACGTCGACTTCTTCCGCTTGCTGGACAACACCACCGGCAATGATCCCGGAGACACCCAGTTGCTCGAAGCCTGGCTTGGGAGAGTAAGGCAATTGCCCACTGGGGAGGATGAACGCACTCGTATCGTTGGTCGGGTTGAGGAACGCGTCGAACAGCGGTACCTGCGTTGCATTGCCCTGAGCGTCGAGCACCGTCAGCGTCTGCCCTATCAGCGAATGACCGAACCGGTAAGCTGCAGTCGCGAACTCGTGCGAGACGCGTGCATCCACTTCCGGATTGTACCCGGCGAAGCCGTGATCGCCCTCGCCTCTCATGCCACCAAGCAACTTGTCGGCAAAGTCGGTGTAAATAACGCGCTGATACTCAGCCTCGTTGATTATCTTGGCGGCCTGGAACAGTTCTTCAGCAGTGCCCTCGAATCCGGCTTCGAGCAATCCGTTGACATGGAAGTTGTGATTCCGCTCCCAGATGTTGTGGATCGCAGTGAGTGCGATGTTCTCGTTCGCACGTCCATCACCCGCTACGTAGTGGTCGAGCAGGTTGATAAAGGGGTTGGTGTCGAGCAGCAGCGCAAAGCCACTTCCCATGAAATTAGACGTCATGGCAGGAAGCATCGACTTGTTGATAACGCCATTGCTGTCGACCAGTCCGGCGAAGTACTCCCGGAAGGTCACGCTATGGTCGCCCGGCAGCGAGTTGTCGGTGAACAGCGTGTTGTTGTTCCAGTGATGCAGGATCAGTTCGCTCAGCGTGGGCAGCAGCTTGAAATTCGGATTTGAGGGATCCACTCCGCCTTCCAACAGCTTGCCCGTAAACCCGCCATGTCCGTCGCCTTCGCGCAGGAACTGGCCGACGAGTTCGTTCGAGCCATAAGTTTGGTTCTGGTCAGCGAATGGCGATGTCTTATTGAGATGCTGCGGGATGCCATTGGCATCAATGCTGTCAACGGTGCCGCGAGTCAGGTCAGCAGGATTTGGAACCGTGCCCGGAGCGCCAATCTGGATCGTTCCGTTACCTCCCTTACCGAGGAAATCGAGACCGTGATCGAAGTACTGACCGAAGGCCGTGAACAAGCTGTTCACGCCAGCGGCGTTTCCGGAAAGGTTTGCTTCCTGTGCGCCAAGGATATTGCTGATGGCACGCGGATCCAGCCCGGAGAACAGGGGATTGATGTCGCGGTTGTGAGTCGTCTCATTCCAGGCGCCGTAGTGCGCGTCGGTGAGTCGTGTGAACGGCTGATCGGCCGAACCATAGTCAAGGTGAACACGGTTATTGCCGGTGCCTTCGAGATCGCGGATCCCGAGCGCATCGTTGTCTTCACCGCCTTCACGCCCGTTGACCAGATTCTTCAGGTTGGCGACATCACTGGCGTTGAGCGGGAAGGCACCGTCGCCGCCGACATCGTCATCGCCATCATCATCGTCATCGTCATCCGCCGACGTTTCCTTGCTCGCTAAGATAATGGGATCGGCAGCTTTCGACATGGTGTTCATGCCGTCAGGCACTGTGCTCGTGTCCTGGGTCAGCGTAGAAGGCCTGGATTTCGACGCCAGCTCAACAACCTCCTGCGGCGACGGCGTGCCAAACACACCATCCAGACCGGTGCTGATGACCGGATCGGGACCTTTGTTCACTTCAACTGCGGGTAAGATGTTGGCGGTCTGGTTACTGATAACCGATCGCGGCGGATCTATAACTGACCATATCCCGGCGTATCCCGTTTGAAACGCGTGATCAAACACGCGCAGGAAGGAGTGGTCTATGGCACCAAACTTGTTCTGCCCTGTGACCAGGTGGTTAAAGCTACCATCGAAGGTACGAATACCGAATGGAAGCAGAGGGTTGGAGAGTAAATTAAAGTTGACACCGTCGACATACGCTTGTGCTATCGAGGTTTGCAGGAGGATAAATTTAGGGTCATGCTTATTAATATCGGCCATGTTCATTTCTCTCAAGAATGATTATGAAAGGGCACGAAAAGGCGAAGCCTGTACGCGGCACTCGGATTACGCGCCTGCAATTGCTAACTGAGCGAGTAGACAGAGCAGCTCCGAGCTCCGAGGGGGCAAACGATCTATATTCCCCCTTCACTTCACAAAATGACCCTACGATGGATATGCTCAGCTCCCACTGGAAAATCGCGACGACTTACTTTGCCAAAGTGATAACAGGCTTCAGACAAGCGATCCCCTGATATTTAATAAAGCCATAAAGTTAACAACCGTCAATAATATTAAACAGCGAAAATGAACCACCGGTAATTAACCGACCAACGTTGCGCTGATAGCCGCGCTTTAACTATCCAGCAATACAACACGATAGGTGAAATTTTCCAGATGAATATTGAATAAATCATAAAGAAAAAATTAATTATTAATATAGACACGCTAAAATCAATAATATAAAAGTTTATAAAAAAACCTGAAAATAATACATTATTAGTACCGCTTCGTTGACATACCGAAACTAACTTATATTTACCTGCCATCAACATCATAAACGAGGTCATTATGTATGATGTGACCTGTCCCCAGAATTAGAGACTACCGTCAGTGAGTAATGTCGGTTTGTTTACCTTTAATTTTTCCGTTTCGCCAGCCTGCTGCAAACTCTGATGGCGTCGGATAATTCAGTGCTGAATAATGTACGGCTCGGGGGCACTCCAGGTTGCGCTTCAAAACGCTTAACCGCGCCAGAACACTCAAGATGAAAGCACGTATCAAACGCTAAAGATGACTCTACTGTAAGCACAGTGTTCATCTTTGGGCTGGTGAACCTGAAGAGATGGTTAACTCTGGAATGACGATGACTTCAGCGGTACATGATACCCCCAGACCACAATAACCATAACTTTAATAGGGTCTATGGCAGCTATTGCTTCCAGCAGGGACACTCGATGGTTAGGAGGCGTCAACTTATGGTAAAAACACCAAAAAAGAAAAAGGGGTTACCTTTCGGTAACCCCTTCTCTGTATTTGGCGGAAGCGTAGAGATTCGAACTCTAGAACCCTTTCGAGTCGCCGGTTTTCAAGACCGGTGCCTTCAACCACTCGGCCACGCTTCCAATGAGGCGCACTATAAACATCCCGAACGGACCTGTAAAGCACCAAAACGTTCATTTGCCTGAAAAATAGTCAAAATGCTGTTAATAGCCTGAAATAACAACAAATTGACCATTTATTCAGCGCAAAACCATCAATGTTTTATGATGTACATATCTTTGCTGTAGTAATTCCCCAGACTGTCGGAGACAAATCCGCCTACCCACGGCTTCACCAGATGGGTGCGAACGTAGTGATAAACCGGAATGGCGGGTACGTCCTGCCCCAACATGTCTTCAGCCTGTTGATAATATTTACCTCGCTCCGCGACCGTTGCTGCTTTCGCAGCATTACGTAACGCCTCGTCATACGCCGGATTGCTGTACTTGCTCGTGTTTTCACTGTCGCCCGTACGATAGGTATTCAGGAAACTTGCCGCATCATCGTAATCCGCAATCCAGGCATAACGAACCGCATCGAAATTACCGGTATGCATGGTATCGAGCATCGTTTTCCATTCCTGGTTTTGTAATTTCGCCTCAACGCCGAGGTTCTTCTTCCACATCGAACTCGCCGCAATGGCAATGCGCTGATGCGTTTCCGAGGTGTTATAAAGCAAATTGAACGAAAGCGGATGCTCCGGACCAAATCCCGCGTCGGCTAACAGTTTTTTCGCCTCTGCGATGCGTTTGTCCCGTGGCCAGGAGGCATAGTCAGGCGCACGTAGCGTCACACCGCCAATATCAGGCTGGCTGATGACCCAGGCTTCGCGTTGCCCCTGCCCCATGACTTTCTGCGCGATAATGTCCTTATCCAGCGCCATATTCAGCGCACGGCGTACGCGCGGGTCATTGAACGGTGCACGGGTGGTATTGAACTGATAGTAATAGGTAGACAGTTGTGGTGCGACGCGTAGCTCGTCGCCCATTGTTTTTTTCAGTTGCGCGAACTGGTTCACCGGCACGGTATAGACAATATCTATCTCTCCCGCTTTGTAGCGGTTAACGTCCGCCGCCTCAGAGCTGATAGGCAGCCAGGTGACTTTATTGATAACAGTATGTTGGTCATCCCAGTAGCGAGGGTTGCGCACCGTCATAATCCGTTCGTTCACCACCCATTGCGAGAGCGTGTAGGCTCCGCTGCTGACGAAATGTTCAGGTTTTGTCCACTTATCGCCAAAACGGCCTATCAGGACTTTATCCAGCGGCACCAGCGATGGATGGGCCAGCATCGCGAGAAAGGCGGCGGTTGGCTGCGTTAGCGTGATTTCCAGCGTTCTGTCATTGATGGCTTTGACCCCCAACGTACCCGGCGCTTTGTTGCCTTGTGCAATCTCTGCGGCGTTCAGTACATGCATATTCCCCAGATAGGTCGCATACGGAGAGGCCGTTTTGGGCGAAACTAAACGCTGCCAGCTCCAGACGATATCCTGTGTCGTGATAGCCGAGCCATCAGACCAGGTGATCCCAGGGCGTAAATGGAACGTCCAGACCGTATTGGCTTTATTTTCCCACGACAGGGCAAGTCGCGGTTCAATCGCCCCTTCAGGAGTGACGGCGACCAGTCCATCGAACATCTCGCTGATTAAACTGAACTCGACATTGCTTTCAACTTTATGTGGGTCCAGCGATGCCGGTTCGCTACCGTTGTTTCTGACCAGCTCCTGTTTTTCTGCCAATACCGTTCCGGCCGGAACATTCGCTGCCCATGCCGCAGTGGTTATCGACATCAGACTGACGGCCAACAGCGTAAACGTAAACACCCTCGGGTTAAGTTGAGTCATTCCCTTTACCTTATTGATCTGTTGATGAGGACATCACCACTCATAATGGGCGCCATGTAATAAAGCAATAATTTTCAGTCACCTATACGACGTTGATCTCCCCGCAGTGCATAATTGGTGTGTTAAACTGGTTTACCTGATTTTTCTGAAATAAAATGCTTATCCCGTTAGAGATCAACTGCGTAAAGATGGGTAAAACCGCTGTGTCATTGCCAGCGATTTCTTTATCCTCCGTCATTAATTACATCTGTCATAAGAGAGTGACTCATGGATCGTATAATTACTTCTTCGCGCGACCGTACATCGCAACTCAGCACGCACAAAGTGCTGAGAAATACCTATTTTCTGCTGAGCCTGACGCTGGCGTTTTCAGCGATCACCGCCACGGCAAGCACCGTATTAATGCTGCCGTCTCCGGGTCTGATTCTGACGCTGGTGGGTATGTATGGCCTGATGTTCCTGACCTATAAAACAGCGAACAAACCGACCGGCATCCTCGCCGCTTTCGCATTTACCGGCTTCCTGGGCTACATTCTCGGCCCGATGCTGAATGCCTATCTGTCCGCAGGTATGGGTGATGTGATCGCGATGGCGTTGGGTGGAACTGCACTGGTCTTTTTCTGCTGCTCCGCCTACGTTCTGACGACGCGTAAAGACATGTCCTTCCTCGGCGGTATGCTGATGGCAGGTGTGGTTGTCGTACTGATTGGTATGGTGGCGAACATCTTCCTGCAACTGCCAGCGCTGCATCTTGCTATTAGCGCGGTATTTATCCTGATCTCTTCCGGTGCCATCCTGTTTGAGACCAGCAACATTATCCGTGGCGGTGAGACTAACTACATCCGTGCGACGGTCAGCCTGTACGTTTCGCTCTACAACATCTTTGTCAGCCTGTTGAGCATTCTGGGTTTCGCCAGCCGCGACTAAGAGACAAAATGTGTCATCCAGCCCCGCTTATGCGGGGCTTTGTTTTTTGGTAAACTAGCGACCGTTTTACTCACGCTGTGAAGAATTATGTTGATCTTTGAAGGGAAAGAAATCGATACCGATAGCGAAGGCTATCTGAAAGAGACGTCGCAATGGAGCGAGCCTCTGGCAGTTGTTATTGCGCAAAACGAAGGCATAACCCTCTCGGCAGAACACTGGGAAGTGGTACGCTTTGTCCGTGATTTTTACCTGGAATTTAATACATCGCCCGCGATCCGTATGCTGGTAAAAGCCATGGCAAATAAACTGGGTGAAGAGAAAGGCAACAGTCGCTACCTGTACCGCCTGTTCCCGAAAGGCCCGGCTAAACAGGCCACAAAAATTGCAGGCCTGCCCAAGCCGGTGAAGTGTATTTAGTAGCGAATACTAAAGCCTTTTAACTCGGCGCCAGAGCGATGCGGTTCACTGAGAACCCGGTCAACTCTGGCGCTCCTTGGCCCCCCATCCTTCAGCCACTTAAGCAGTTTTTCAACGAGCTCAGCTTCGCCGCAGGCCACCACTTCTACGCTACCGTCATCCAGATTTTTCGCGTAACCGGTTAATCCCAGTCGTTGCGCTTCATGCTGCGTGCTATAGCGAAAGCCAACACCCTGAACGCGACCGTGCACCCAGGCGATTATGCAGATTTTTGACATTGCTGTGCTCCTTATCATCGCGGGGCGCGTTGCAAATCCTCGCAAAACTCAGGACAATGGCGCCCATTTCTTTGATTCGACAGAATAGTAAATTATGAGTGTACGTTTAGTGTTAGCCAAAGGGCGCGAAAAATCTTTACTTCGTCGCCATCCGTGGGTCTTTTCCGGTGCGGTCGCTCGCATGGAAGGCAAAGCCAACCTCGGTGAAACCATCGATATTGTTGACCATCAGGGCAAATGGTTAGCACGCGGCGCGTATTCGCCTGCGTCGCAGATTCGTGCACGCGTCTGGACGTTCGATAAAACGGAATCCATCGACATCGCCTTCTTCACCCGTCGTCTGCAGCAGGCACAGCAGTGGCGTGAGTGGCTGGCGAAGAAAGACGGGCTGGACAGCTATCGGCTGATTGCCGGTGAGTCTGATGGGCTGCCAGGCGTAACCATCGACCGTTTCGGCAACTTCCTTGTGCTGCAGCTGTTGAGCGCGGGAGCAGAATATCAGCGCGCCGCCTTGATCAGCGCATTGCAGACACTGTATCCCGAATGCGCCATTTATGACCGCAGCGATGTTGCGGTGCGTAAAAAAGAAGGTATGGAGTTAACCCAGGGGCCCGTTACTGGTGAACTGCCTCCTGCCCTGCTTCCCATTGAAGAACACGGTATGAAGCTGCTGGTGGATATTCAGGGCGGACATAAAACCGGTTACTACCTTGATCAACGTGACAGCCGCCTGGCGACGCGTCGCTATGTAGAAAACCAACGCGTTCTGAACTGTTTCTCCTATACCGGGGGATTCGCGGTATCGGCGTTGATGGGCGGATGTCGCCAGGTCGTGAGTGTCGACACCTCTCAGGAAGCGCTGGACATTGCGAAGCAAAACGTTGAACTGAACAAGCTGGATCTCAGCAAAGCCGAGTTTGTGCGTGACGATGTTTTCAAACTGCTGCGCACCTACCGCGATCGTGGCGAGAAATTTGACGTGATCGTGATGGATCCGCCGAAATTTGTCGAAAATAAAAGTCAGTTGATGGGCGCATGCCGCGGCTATAAAGACATCAATATGCTGGCAATCCAGTTGCTGAATCCAGGCGGCGTGTTGCTGACATTTTCCTGTTCCGGGCTGATGACAACCGATTTATTTCAGAAAATCATCGCCGATGCCGCATTAGATGCTGGTCGTGATATACAATTTATAGAGCAGTTCCGTCAGGCTGCCGATCATCCGGTGATCGCTACCTACCCGGAAGGGCTGTATCTGAAAGGGTTTGCCTGTCGCGTCATGTAACTTGAAAAGTGGAATTTTACCCTCAAATAGAGAGTATTAATTTCCCGGGAGGTGACTATGATTGCCAGCAAATTCGGTATTGGCCAGCAGGTCCGCCATTCCCTGTTAGGTTATCTCGGAGTGGTCGTGGATATCGACCCGGTCTATTCGCTCGAGGAACCGTCACCTGATGAGTTGGCGGTTAACGACGAACTTCGCGCTGCTCCCTGGTATCACGTGGTGATGGAAGACGATAACGGTCAGCCTGTTCATACGTATCTGGCTGAAGCGCAGTTAAGTAGCGAAACTCAGGACGAGCATCCTGAGCAGCCTTCAATGGATGAACTGGCCCGCACGATTCGTAAACAACTCCAGGCACCACGACTACGTAACTGATTTTAGCCCGTGCCCGGTGGCATTTCGCTTATCGGGCCTACGCGTCTTATCCGGCCATGAACCGTGGGCCGGATAAGCAACGCGCCATCCGGCAACCGAACAGACTTACTTTGCCAACCCCAGACGTGGAATTTCAATCGCCGGGCAGCGATCCATCACGACGGTCAGACCCGCGTCTCGCGCCAGTACCGCAGCCTGCTCATTAATCACGCCCAACTGCATCCACAGCGTTTTCGCGCCGATAGCAATCGCCTCCTGCGCAACGCCCCACGCGGCTTCTGAATTGCGGAAAACATCCACCATATCAACTTTTTCCGGCACATCGGCCAGCGTCGCGTAGCCTTTCTGCCCTAACAGCGTCGTCCCGGCAACCTTGGGTGACACAGGAATAACGTGATAGCCCTGGTCGAGCAGATATTTCATCACACGATAGCTCGGGCGATCGGGTTTATCACTCGCCCCCACCAGCGCAATAGTTCGGGTGGACGTCAAAATGCCAGCAATATCGGTCTCTTTCATCATCTTTCTCCAGGCTGTTTTGCAAAGTGTACGACAAACCCGACATCCCAACCATTCGCCCCATACGAATGTATGAGAGCAAAAGTTAAAAATATGTCTATATGTTAGTAAAGATGATTACAGAAAAATTTTGATACATTATTCATTATGCGGTCTTTGGACAGGAGAACCCTATGAAAGCCGGCATTGTGACAACCTTCATTGCATTGATTTTGCCGGCCACCGTTTTCGCCACCACATTACGCCTCTCCAGTGATGTTGATCTTCTTGTTTTAGATGGTAAAAAAGTCTCCAGTTCGCTGTTACGGGGGGCCGACAGTATTGAACTGGATAATGGTCCGCATCAGCTGGTTTTTCGTGTGGAGAAGGCCATTCGCCTCTCCAGCCATGAAGAGCGACTCTATATCTCACCCCCCCTGGTGGTGAGCTTCGATACTCAGCTCATCAGCCAGGTCAATTTTCATCTGCCACGACTGGAGAACGAGCGAGAAACAGCGCATTTTGATGCCGCGCCACGCCTTGAACTTCTCGATGGCGACGCCATGCCAATCCCTGTAAAGCTTGATATTCTGGCCGTCACCTCGACGGGCAAAATCATTGATTATGAACTTGAAACTGAACGCTATAATAAAGCGTCTAAACACGCCTCTCTGCCGCAGTTTGCTACGATGATGGCCGATGACAGCACCCTGCTTTCGGGGATTTCAGAGCTGGATGCCATTCCGCCACAATCCCAGACGCTCACCGAGCAACGACTCAAATACTGGTTTAAACAAGCCGATCCGCAAACCCGGACTAACTTTCTGAAATGGGCAGAAAAACAGCCATCCTCATAACGTTTTGACGACTGTCCGCATTTTTTACGTCTTTCTCTTGCAGCGTCAAGTGCTTCCAGTACTCTGTAGCAAGGTTAACTACGGAATTGAACTATGGAACTGACGACTCGCACTTTGCCGGCGCGCAAACATATTGCGCTGGTTGCACACGATCACTGCAAAAAGATGTTGATGAACTGGGTTGAACGCCATCAGACATTGCTGGAAAAGCACGAACTTTACGCAACCGGAACGACGGGTAACTTAATTCAACGCGCGACAGGTATGGACGTAAACGCCATGCTGAGTGGCCCGATGGGCGGCGACCAGCAAGTTGGCGCACTGATTTCTGAAGGGAAAATTGATGTCCTGATTTTCTTTTGGGATCCGCTCAATGCGGTACCACACGATCCGGATGTCAAAGCGCTGCTGCGTTTGGCAACCGTGTGGAATATCCCGGTTGCCACCAACGTTTCTACCGCCGATTTTATTATCCAGTCGTCGAATTTCAGTGATGAAGTGGATATTTTGATCCCGGATTATGAGCGCTACCTGGCCGAACGCCTCAAGCCATAAGCCTACAGGCGGCGTTTGCCGCCTGTTTCTTAAGGTTTCCTCGCTACCGGCACATCCAGATGCTTCAGATCGTCGACAAAACAAGACGGATTTTCTTTATTAAATAAAATCCACACGCGATGCCGGGCACGTGTCAACGCCACATACAGCAACCTCCGCTCTTCCGCATCCGGGAAATCTTCCACCTGTGGCAGCAAGGCCTCTTCCATGATTGACTCGCGCGCCGGTGCCGGAAAACCATCGCTTCCCTCCTGTAACCCGACGATGATCGCATAGTCTGCCTGCTGGCCTTTACTGGCATGAATGGTCATAAAATCCAGCTGTAGTTTTGGCCAGCGCGTCGCGGCCTTATCCAGACAGGCAGGTTTCAAATGATGGTAGCGCGCCAGTACCAGAATCCGCTCATCTTCTTTTGCATAACCAGAAAGCTTATCCAGTAAGGCATCCAACTGACTTTCCTCCAGCAGCGTGACCGCCTTCTTGTCTCCGGTTGTCAGACTGTTGAGCGGTTTTGCGAGTTGGTGCGGATTCTGCTGGATAAAGCGGTTAGCAATTTCACCGATCCGACTGTTGAAACGATATGTGGTATCAAGATCGCACCGATCGCCCTCGCCAAACGTTTGATGAAACGCCGTCGTGAGCGAAAGCTGCGCCCCACTGAAACGATAAATGGCCTGCCAGTCATCCCCGACGGCAAACAATGTGCTGTGTGGGTTTTGCCGACGCAACGCGGCCAGCAATGCCGCGCGTTGCGGGGAGATATCCTGAAACTCGTCAACCAAAATATGCTTCCACGGGCTGATAAAGCGCCCCTTTTCAAGGATCACAATCGCCTGATGAATAAGCCCGGAGAAATCGACAGCATTTTCCTCTTTCAGCGCGCTTTTCCACGCTTTCAGTAGCGGTGCCATCAATTTGATACGTTTACCGAACAGGTCGCGGATCGCTTCCGGCGCGCTGGCGATCATCTCGGCCTGTGTGCCGCCATGCATCCGCATCAGACTCACCCAACGATCCAGTCGTGGTGCCAGTCGACGTCGCAGCTTTTCATCATCCCAGAAATTGCCTTCCGGCACGGTCCACTGCATTTCGTCTTCCAGCCACTGCCGCCAGCCTTTTGCCTGGGCCTTTTTCTCACTGCACTGCTGTCGCCACGCCGAAATAAAGAGCTGATGTCTCGCGTCAGTGTCGTTTTCAAGTTTACTGATCGTCGGGACTTTTTTGCTCCCTTGCTGGATGATGTGCAGCGCAAGCGCATGGAACGTTCGCGCGGCGACCTCTTCAGTATGCAACCGCTCGCGAATACGCTGGTCCATCTCTTCGGCTGCTTTACGGCCAAAAGCCAGCAGCAGAATTTGTTCAGCCGCCGCCTCTCCTCGGGCCAAAAGCCAACCGGCACGAGCAACCAACACCGACGTTTTGCCACTGCCAGCCCCGGCAAGAACCAACAGCGAATGCTCGCCGTTGACGACCGCTCTGGCCTGTGCGGGATTCAACGGGGACGATTCTATCTGTTCGAAAAACGCCGCATATTTTGTCAGCATGACATCGGTATAAGCCTGATTATGCGCCAGTCGACAGCCTTCGATATCTTTTAGCCATGCCAGGCACTTACGCCATGCATCACGACAATTTTCAAAAGATTCCAGTCGGTTGACAGGCAACGGCAGCGCCGCAAACGCGCGACGAATTTGCTGCTGAATTCCTGACGTTTGCTCTCGGGTCAACCATGTGTTTTCCCCCGTCCTCTGTGCAATGAGGTCTAATTGCTCCTGCAATACCCGTGCAGCAACGTCACTCATCTCCTGACTCCAGCGTTGCCAGTGCGCCTCCAGGTGATGGTGAAACCGTTGCGTTTCGCTCCATTCTGTACCGTGCAAGCGCACCACTTTATCATCCGGCAGGACGAACTCCAGCTCTCCCCACACCAGGCCGCGTTTGCAATGGATAGCCAGTAACTGATTGAATGGAATAAGATATTCATGGCGATCGCCAGAGACTTTGATACCGGCATTAAGAATAACAGCCCGATCGTAAGGGTGTTGTGCCAGACGTTTTCCAAGAGAAGTTGCTTTCAGTTCCATGACTCAGCGGATCCACACGAGAGGTTTACTTCTCAGTGTAACCGCCAGAGAAAACGTGCTCCAGCCCAAAAAAACGTTACAATTGCCTTGAATCATAGAAAACCAGATTTGACCGAGGCTTTATGCGTACCGTTCTGAATATCCTAAATTTTGTGTTGGGGGGTTTTGCGACCACCCTGGCCTGGTTACTGGCGACACTCGTCAGTATCGTTCTGATTTTTACATTACCCCTGACACGCTCGTGCTGGGAGATAACCAAACTCTCTCTGTTTCCCTACGGCAACGAAGCGATTCATGTGGATGAACTCAACCCAGCGGGCAAAAATGCGCTGATGAATACGGGCGGTACGTTACTCAACGTTTTCTGGCTGATTCTGTTCGGCTGGTGGTTATGCCTGATGCATATTGCTGCCGGTATTGCCCAATGCATTACGATAATCGGGATCCCTGTCGGCATTGCGAACTTTAAAATTGCCGCCATCGCACTCTGGCCGGTTGGCCGCCGCGTGGTCACTGTTGAAACCGCTCAGGCTGCGCGCGAAGCGAATGCGCGTCGCCGTTTTGAATAATCAGGACTGATGGCCTTTATGTTGAGTCCCTTGCTTAGGCGGTACACCTGGAACAGTACCTGGTTATATTATGTGCGTATTTTTATCGCGCTGTGTGGCACAACGGCCCTGCCCTGGTGGCTGGGCGATGTAAAACTGACCATACCCCTAACGCTGGGTATGGTGGCCGCTGCGTTGACCGATCTGGATGATCGCCTTGCAGGACGTCTGCGCAATCTGATCATCACCCTGATCTGTTTTTTCATCGCCTCCGCCTCCGTGGAATTGTTGTTTCCGTGGCCCTGGCTTTTCGCCATTGGCCTGACGTTATCGACCAGCGGATTTATTTTGCTCGGCGGTCTCGGTCAGCGCTACGCGACCATTGCTTTTGGCGCATTGCTGATCGCCATCTACACCATGCTTGGCGCATCGCTGTACGAGCAGTGGTACCAGCAACCACTGTTTCTGCTGGCTGGGGCTGTATGGTACAACCTGCTTACGCTGACCGGGCATCTGTTATTCCCTATCCGCCCGCTGCAGGATAATCTGGCGCGCAGCTATGAGCAGCTCGCACATTATCTGGAATTAAAATCCCGGTTATATGATCCGGATATTGAAGATGAGAGCCAGGCACCTTTGTACGATTTAGCGCTGGCCAACGGGCAACTGATGGCGACGCTGAACCAGACTAAAATCTCTCTGCTCACTCGTCTGCGTGGCGACCGTGGGCAACGCGGTACGCGCCGCACGCTGCACTACTATTTTGTTGCGCAGGATATTCATGAACGGGCCAGTTCATCGCATATCCAGTATCAAACGTTACGCGATCATTTCCGCCACAGCGACGTGATGTTCCGCTTTCAGCGTCTGATGTCGATGCAAGGGCAAGCCTGTATGCATCTGTCGCGCTGCCTTTTACTGCGCACGCAATATCAACATGATCCGCATTTTGAACGTGCATTCACGCACCTTGACGCGGCGCTCGAACGCATGCGGGCTGGCGGCGCTTCAGCAGACTTACTGAAAACGCTGGGATTTTTACTCGCAAACTTACGCGCAATAGATGCGCAACTGGCCACGATTGAATCTGAGCAAGCGCAGGCGATGCCTCGCAATGAATCAGAGAATCAGTTGGCAGACGATAGCCCGCACGGATTCAGCGATACCTGGCTACGGTTCAGCCGCAATTTCACGCCAGATTCCGCCCTGTTTCGTCACGCAGTAAGAATGTCGTTGGTTCTCTGCCTGGGTTATGCCTTGATTCAAATAACCGGAATGGATCACGGTTACTGGATCCTGCTTACCAGTCTGTTTGTGTGCCAGCCAAACTATAACGCCACCCGACATCGTCTGGCGTTGAGGATTATCGGCACGTTGGTGGGTGTCGCCATTGGTTTGCCGATATTGTGGTTCGTTCCCTCCCTCGAAGGGCAATTGATCCTGCTGGTAATTACAGGCGTGCTGTTTTTCGCATTTCGCAATGTGCAGTATGCCCATGCCACGATGTTCATTACCTTACTGGTGTTGCTGTGCTTTAACTTGCTGGGAGAAGGTTTTGAGGTCGCTCTGCCGCGCGTCATTGATACTCTCATTGGCTGTGCCATCGCGTGGGCTGCCGTCAGTTTCATCTGGCCAGACTGGCGTTTTCGCAACCTTCCGCGTGTTCTGGAACGCGCGACAGATGCAAACTGCCGCTACCTGGATGCAATCCTCGAACAATATCACCAGGGTCGTGATAATCGACTGGCCTACCGTATTGCCCGCCGGGATGCACACAATCGCGATGCAGAGCTGGCATCGGTGGTGTCCAATATGTCGAGCGAGCCCGATGTCACCGCAGAAACGCGTGAGGCCGCGTTTCGGTTACTCTGCCTCAACCATACTTTTACCAGCTACATTTCCGCGTTAGGCGCTCACCGTGAGCAGTTAACCAATCAGGAAGTTCTGACCCTGCTGGACGATGCGGTATGCTATGTCGATGATGCGCTTCATCATCAGCCCGCAGACGAACAACGGGTACATCAGGCGCTGGAGGGGCTAAAACAGCGGATTCAGCATCTGGAACCTCTCCCGGACAGCAAAGAACCGCTTGTCGTGCAGCAGATTGGCTTGCTGATCGCGTTGCTCCCTGAGATCGGTCGTCTGCAACGACAGATTACGCAACTGCCGTCTAATACCCCTGTTCTGTCATAAGTGTCTGAACCCAATCTGCAAGCTCCTGGCGGCGCGCCGCCGGGAGCGCGGCTTCATGTACCCCGAGAATCGCCCCTTCAAGGGAATAGAGAATTTTCACCGTCAGGGATTTATTAAGATGACGAAGCCTTAGCCAACTCATTTTCGCCCCCAGATTCCGTAATGTGCTCTCATCTTTAATCCCCGCTTCGTTCAGGAGGATCTCCAGATGAAAGGTCATATTCGGTAAATCCTTCAGACGATGTTGCGAAAAACGGGAATGTTTTTCCTTTACCGCCGCATCCAGCGAATACTGCGACAAGCACACCAGTTGCTGCTGGTCGCACCACAAGCTTTCATCCACCCGATAATAGTGGAGCATTACCTGACGTCCGCGCTTCATAAACGTCAGCCAGACAGGTGGATGTTTCACACAGTACTGTACGCTTTGCTCGCAGGCACGAAGGTATAACTCACCATTAGCAACCATCGCAAAGACAGTATCCCCAATACTCAAACTGTAACTGCCAAACAGCGAGCGGTAGCCAATCGTGCCCAGTGAAGCCAGGTATTCTTGAGATTTATAGATTCGACTATAAGAATGTGCTCTCATAAAAATCCTTTTTAAATCATAAGCTAAATAAATAAATTGCAGTAACAACTCCGTTAATGACGAAAATAGGCAACTTATTCTAAAGGGGCAAGATGAATTTTGTTTTTACTGCGACGACGAATAAAAATTGCGAGTCTGTTTCCGAAAATAAGGTTGATCTTTATTGGTCACAGGGTTACTGTATATCCATACAGTAACTCACAGGGCTGGATTGATTATGTACACATCAGGTTATGCAAATCGTTCTTCGGCGCTCTCTTCCACTTCCGGTCGAATTGCGCGTGTCTCTTCGGAGAACTCCACCGCAGGGCTTATCAGTGAAGTGGTCTACCGCGAAGACCAGCCCATGATGACCCAATTACTCCTTTTGCCCCTGCTGCAACAATTAGGGCAGCAATCGCGCTGGCAGCTCTGGCTGACGCCACAGCAAAAACTCAGCCGTGAATGGGTGCAGTCAGCAGGACTTCCCCTCACTAAGGTGATGCAAATAAACCAGCTTTCTCCGTGCCATACTTTAGAATCAATGATTCGGGCATTGCGCACAGGAAATTACAGTGTCGTGATCGGTTGGTTGTCGGATGAATTGACCGAAGAAGAGCATACGCAACTGGTAAAAGCTGCCGATGAGGGAAATGCAATGGGATTTATTATGCGTCCGGTACGAGCCCACTCCTTAGCCACGAGACAGCATTCCGGACTAAAAATTCACTCTAATTTGTATCATTGAGTAAAATTAGGATTAATCCTGGATTTTTTTTTCATGCTTTACCGGTGTATTGAAGCCTAAGGCTTTTTTGGTGCGAACGCTTGCCAGAAGCGGTTTCAGCGATTTTTGCAGCTCAATTTCTCATCTCTAAATGTTAAATAATGTGTATACAAGCCTTTTTTTTTTATATGCCTGACGGAGTTCACACTTGTAAGTTTTCCACTACGTTGTAGACTTTACATCGCCAGGGGTGTTCGGCCTAAGCCGCAGATTCGGTAGAGTAACTATTGAGCAGGTCCCCCGGTGAAGGATTTAACCGTGTTATCTCGTTGGAGATATTCATGGCATATTTTGGATGATAACGAGGCGCAAAAAATGAAAAAGACAGCTATCGCGATTGCAGTGGCACTGGCTGGTTTCGCTACCGTAGCGCAGGCCGCTCCGAAAGATAACACCTGGTATACCGGTGCTAAACTGGGCTGGTCTCAGTTCCATGACATTGGCAACAACCAAATCAACAACAACGGTTCAACTGAAGAAAGCCAGCTGGGCGCAGGCGCGTTCGGTGGTTATCAGGTTAACCCGTACGTTGGTTTCGAAATGGGTTACGACTGGTTAGGTCGTATGCCGTACAAAGGCAACACTCAGACCGGCGCTTTCAAAGCTCAGGGCGTTCAGCTGACCGCTAAACTGGGTTACCCAATCACTGACGATCTGGACATCTACACTCGTCTGGGTGGTATGGTTTGGCGTGCAGACGCTAAAAACAACACTGGCTTCAAAGACCACGACACTGGCGTATCCCCAGTATTCGCAGGTGGTGTTGAGTATGCAATTACTCCTGAAATCGCTACCCGTCTGGAATACCAGTGGACCAACAACATCGGTGACGCTAACACCGTTGGTGGTCGTCCGGACAACGGCCTGCTGAGCGTAGGTGTTTCCTACCGTTTCGGCCAGGGTGAACCGGCTCCAGTTGTAGCTCCGGCTCCGGCTCCAGAAGTACAGACCAAGCACTTCACTCTGAAGTCTGACGTTCTGTTCAACTTCAACAAAGCAACTCTGAAACCAGAAGGCCAGCAGGCTCTGGATCAGATGTACAGCCAGCTGAGCAACCTGGATCCGAAAGACGGTTCCGTTGTTGTTCTGGGCTTCACTGACCGCATCGGTTCTGACGCTTACAACCAGGGTCTGTCCGAGAAACGTGCTCAGTCCGTTGTTGATTACCTGATCTCTAAAGGTATTCCTTCTGACAAAATCTCTGCACGTGGCATGGGCGAATCCAACCCGGTTACTGGCAACACCTGTGACAACGTGAAAGCTCGCGCTGCACTGATCGACTGCCTGGCTCCGGATCGTCGTGTTGAGATCGAAGTTAAAGGTATCAAAGACGTTGTAACTCAGCCTCAGGCTTAAGTTTCCGTCTAATAAAAAACCCCGCTTGCGGGGTTTTTTTTTGCCATGCCACTGTGTACTCAGAACATGCTGGCAGAGCCATACGCTATTCTTTACCCAATAAGGCCTGCAGATCCTGCTTCAGCGTAGACATCTGACTGGCGTACTTCTCTTTATGTTCCGCATCCTCAATCAATTGCACTATCGTTTCTGAAAGCGTTTTGCCACGGCGCTGCGCAAGTCCAGCCAGGCGTTGCCAGACGATAAATTCTAAATCGATCGATTTCTTACGCGTATGCTGATGCTCAGCATTAAAGTGTCGTTTGCGTCGTGCCCGTATCGTCTGTTTCATCCGATTTAGCAGCGCAGGGTTCATATGCTCGTCAATCCAGGTATTGACCCGAACCGGCTCATTCTCGAGGGTTAGCAACAAATCGACGGCCTCTTTGGCTGCGCTGGCCTCCACGTAACGGGTAATCAACTCCCCTTCGCGGTGCTTTTTCACCAGATACTTCCACTTCCAGCCGCTTTCAAGATTTTCAAGTTGTTGATATTTCATTGCGATCTCAATGTTACCGTGTAACTCTTATCAGAATATCAGCTTTTTAAGCATCTGAAGAAAAGAATATCCAGCCTGTGAACTGTCGCGCGTCATACTGCGTGTTTCCGTTCGCTTTCCACGTGTGCAGTGTTGCCGGTTACGGTATAATCGCGTTTTTCACAACAGACTAAAAAACCTCAACTTTGACCATTACGAAACTTGCATGGCGTGATCTGGTTCCTGATACCGACAGTTATCAGGAGATATTTGCACAGCCACACTTTACTGACGAAAACGACACCTTACTCAGTGATACTCAACCGCGATTGCAGTTTGGTCTGGAGCAACTTCTCCAGCCACGTGCGTCGTCATCTTTTATGCTGGCAAAGGCCCCGCAAGAGCTTGAGTATATCAACCTCCTGGCCGATGCAGTCCGAACGCTGCACACCGACGACGGTAAGTTGACCGGCGGTCATTACGAGATTTCAGGTCATCACATTCGTTTTCGCGAAGCAGAAAAAGCAGAAGACAATTTTGCGACGTTAACTCAGGTGGTCAGTGCCGACTGGGTTGAAGCCGAACAACTGTTTGGCTGCCTGCGTCAGTTTAACGGAGAAATCACCCTGCAACCCGGCCTGGTACATCAGGCTAATGGCGGCATTCTGGTTATTTCTCTGCGCACGCTGCTGGCCCAGCCCCTGTTATGGATGCGCCTGAAAGCCATCGTGAGCCGCGAAAGCTTTGACTGGGTCGCATTCGATGAGTCTCGCCCGCTGCCTGTTTCCGTGCCCTCTATGCCGCTTAAAATGAAAGTGGTACTGGTGGGTGACCGCGAGTCGTTAGCGGATTTCCAGGAAATGGAGCCGGAACTCGCAGAGCAGGCTATCTATAGCGAATTTGAAGACAACCTGCAGATCGTGGATGAAGAATCCATGACGCAGTGGTGCCAGTGGGTGACCCAGGTCGCCAGAAGCAATAATCTGCCTTACCCCGGCCCTGATGCGTGGCAGGTCCTGATTCGTGAAGCGGTGCGCTATACTGGCGAGCAGGACACCTTGCCGCTCTGCCCGCTATGGATTGCTCGTCAGTTCAAAGACGTCGCCCCGCTGTGTGAAGGGGAGACCTGCAACGCAGAACAACTTCGTCTGATGCTCGCCCAGCGTGAATGGCGCGAGGGTTTCCTTGCCGAACGGATGCAGGATGAAATCCTCCAGGAACAGATCCTGATCGAAACCGAAGGCGAACGCATTGGTCAAATCAATGCGCTCTCGGTGATTGAGTTTCCTGGTCACCCTCGCGCATTTGGCGAACCGTCACGTATTAGCTGCGTGGTGCATATTGGCGATGGGGAATTCACTGACATTGAGCGAAAAGCGGAACTTGGCGGGAATATCCATGCCAAGGGAATGATGATCATGCAGGCTTTCCTGATGTCTGAGCTGCAGCTTGAGCAGCAGATCCCGTTTTCCGCCTCGCTGACCTTTGAACAGTCCTACAGCGAAGTCGATGGCGACAGCGCATCAATGGCTGAATTATGCGCGTTGATCAGTGCTCTGGCTGATGTTCCTGTTAATCAAAGTATCGCGATTACCGGTTCTGTCGATCAATTCGGTCGTGCACAACCGGTAGGCGGTTTAAACGAGAAGATTGAAGGCTTCTTTACTATTTGTCAGCAGCGAGAATTATCAGGCAAGCAAGGCGTGATTATTCCAGCGGCCAACGTCAGACATCTTAGTCTGCAACCTGCGCTGCTACAGGCCGTTGAAGAAGAGAAATTCAGTATCTGGGCGGTGGATGACGTGACAGACGCCCTGCCGCTTCTGTTAAATCTGGTGTGGGACGGTGAAGGTCAGACAACGCTGATGCAAACTATCCAGGAGCGTATTGCAGCAGCAACGCAACTGGAAGGTCGTCACCGTTTCCCCTGGCCGCTGCGTTGGCTGAATTGGTTTGTTCCGAACTGATCGGACTTGTTCAGCGTACACGTGTTAGCTATCCTGCGTGCTTCAATAAAATAAGGCTTACAGAGAACATGGTAGATAAACGCGAATCCTATACAAAAGAAGACCTTCTTGCCTCTGGTCGCGGTGAACTGTTTGGCGCTAAAGGCCCACAACTGCCAGCACCAAGCATGTTGATGATGGACCGTGTCGTCAAGATGACTGAAACCGGTGGCAACTTTGACAAAGGTTATGTCGAAGCTGAGCTGGATATTAACCCGGATCTTTGGTTCTTCGGGTGTCACTTTATCGGCGATCCGGTCATGCCGGGCTGTTTAGGTCTGGACGCAATGTGGCAGCTGGTTGGATTCTATCTCGGCTGGTTGGGCGGTGAAGGTAAAGGCCGCGCCCTGGGCGTAGGCGAAGTGAAATTTACCGGCCAGGTTCTGCCGACCGCGAAAAAAGTCACTTACCGTATCCACTTCAAGCGCATCGTTAACCGTCGCCTGATCATGGGTCTGGCTGATGGTGAAGTTCTGGTCGATGGCCGTCTGATCTACACCGCCAATGACCTGAAAGTGGGCCTGTTCCAGGACACTTCCGCGTTCTAATCCTGCACTTTTACAGCCAGCCACTTTTGCTGACTGAGTGATAAAAGGCGAAACCTCCGCAATGCGGAGGTTTCTTTTTTCTAAAGAGACAGAATCAGGCCAAAACTGCCCTGTCCGCCATGGCTTCTCGCCAGCCTCCCAGCCAGTATGACCTCTGATTCAGCGTCTGATAGGGACACATTTCTTTTGAGCGTCCGGCGATGCCGGCCTGATATCCACGTTGATGTGCCCGATCCAGGCGATCTCGTTTTTGTCTCTTCATGCCTCGTTTCCCTCATCTTTTATCTGGTGGAAAAGAAAACAGTGATTACGAAGTGTGCAATCACACTAAAACGAATACCGCGAAACATTGGTTCCGTCAATGCGCAAAATTCACGCCAGTGTCATATTTGTGAGCTACCCAATAATTCATTTGTACAAGAAATGTGAGCCAGGACAGCTATTTTCCCGGAATAATAATGAAAAAAAACCGCCTCAGGGGTTAGTCTGAGGCGGTTTAATTTACAATTTTTTAAACTTTAAGGAAGGCGTTTTATCTCCTGAGCGATAGACGCGGCCTCCTGGTTCCATGCCGTTGCCAGCACTTTTACCATCTCATCATAGCCATCCTGCTGCTGTGTCGCCTCCAGATGGAATGGACGCTTAATCAGCTGCCCCTGATGGTTCAGAAGCCACTCACCACTCACGATAACCTTGCCATCATAGCGACCGTGGAATCCGGTCACCGTGACGTTTAGCGTGTCCTGAGTGCTTCCCAGCGGCTGAGAGGCGACAACCCAACCCGGAAGCTGGGTATTCAGGCTGGCCACCAGCGTATTGCGCAACTGCTGGTCCAGCGGGCTGGCCCAGAGGTTGTTGTTCGCAATCACGTACTTCACATCGCTGGTCTGATAGACCACGCCATTCCCTGCCAGGTAATCAGGTACCGAAACCTGTTCCACCCACAGCAGACGGTTTCCCTGATTCGCGGTACTTTGCATGCCCCCCTGCGCAATGGGCAGTTGGTAATAGCTTTTACTTTCTCCACCGGAGCTGCATGCCGTCAGCCAGACCGACATCATCACCACTAGCCACTTTTTCATTGTTTCGCCCTCTTCGGCTCTGGATCTTTCTTGTCCTTCGCTTCAAACACCAGCGCATTGCTCTTATCGTTGAGCGTTTTCAGAACCGGCTGCAGTTCGCGGAGTACCTGATCAAGACGCTGCATATCCGCCACCATCTTGTTATACGCGGCAGAACCTGGCTGGAAGCCCTGCATACTGCGGTTCAGTTCGCGTAGCGTAGTTTGCATATCCGCTGGAAGCTGCTGCATCGACTCACTGGACGTAATCTTGTTCATGTTGTCCAGCGTGGTTTGCAGGTGCTTCATCGTACGCTGGCTTTCAGTGAGCGTATTGGTCGCCTGCTCAATCATCGGATTCAACGGCAGATTGTTGATTTTATCCAGCGCTTCCATCAGACGTTGTTGGATCTGCGCCAGACCACCACTCACGGTCGGAATGATCTGATAGCCGCTAAACTCACGGATGCCCTTAATAGGGGGTTCCTTCGGATAGAAATCGAGGTCAACATACAGCGCACCAGTCACCAGATTCCCCGTTTTTAACGATGCACGTAAGCCACGGTTCAGCAATTCCTGCAGATGTGCGCCCACATCCGTATTTTCGCCTAACTGTGCTTTCAGACGCTCAGGTTCGATACGGATCAGTACCGGGATGCGGAAGTCGTTGTTAAATACCTGACGCATATTTGGCACAAAGAACGGCACTTTGCTGACGGTACCCAGACGAATACCACGGAATTCCAGCGGCGCGCCAGGTTGTAATCCACGAACCGAATCTTTAAAGAACACCAGATAGTCGATATGGTCGGTAAACAACGAATCCTGAATACTCTTCTGATCGTCATAGAGGACGAACGCCGATTTTTCCGCGACAGGTTGCCCCTGCTCAAGCCCTTCCGGGACGTCAAAACTGACACCGCCGCCAAACAAGGTGGTCAGCGAGCCCATCTCTACGCGCATTCCCGCAGAGGTGAGATCGACCGCAATGCCGCTGTCTTTCCAGAAACGCACATTATTGGTGACCAGGCGGTCGTTCGGCGCATTGATAAAGAGCTGATAGCTAATGCTGCGCTTTTGCGGATCAAACGTGCTGGTTTCAACGGAGCCTACACGATAGCCACGGAACAGCACCGGATCGCCCGGACTTAACTGCCCGGCCTTTTTGCTGTCCAGAATCACGCGGATCCCTTTCGCATCCGGCGGCGCCAGCGGCGGAGAGTCCAGCAGATCGTATTTATTGAGCTGGCTTCCTTTATTACCTGGCTGCAGTTCAATATAGGCGCCAGACAGCAGCGTACCTAAGCCGCTGATCCCCTCACGTCCTACCTGTGGCTTAACCACCCAGAAGACAGAATCTTTATGCAGCAACTTTTCCATGCCGGAATTGAGGCGTGCTTTGATTTCTACATGGGTTAAGTCATCGGTTAGCGTCGCGCTTTCGACAACACCAACGTCGACGCTACGGCTTTTTATGGTGGTTTTACCGCCCTCAATGCCTTCGGCATTGGTGGTAATCAGGGTGACTTCTGGTCCCTGATGACTGTAGTGGTAAAACAGAACCCATGCCCCAATAAGCGCAGTGACGATGGGGAATATCCACACGGGAGACCAGTTCTTTACCTTCTGCACTTTGGCTTCCCCACTTTTAGATTCCATGCTGTCAGGACTCCTCATGGTCTGGTTCTGGTTTACGGTCCCACGACAGACGAGGATCAAACGTCATCGCAGAAAACATTGTCATAATGACGACTAAAGCAAACATCAACGCACCCATTGCAGGATAAATGTTCATCAACCCTCCCATGCGCACCAGCGCAGAGAGTACGGCAATAACAAAAACATCGATCATTGACCAACGACCGACAAATTCCACGACTTCGTAAATCAAATGCATTCTTTCGCTGTCACGCTTTCCATGCCCTTTTGCGTCCCAGCATAACCATGCAATCGCAATCATTTTTAACGTTGGCACCATAATACTGGCGATAAATATCACAGCCGCAACCGGATAAGATCCCTCTCTCCACAGTAAAACCACCCCAGCAATAATGGTGGATGGCAATTTTGAACCCAGCAAATCAGTAATCATAATCGGCATGATATTGGCTGGAAGGTAAAGCATGATCGAGGTGAACAGCAATGCCATGGTCCACTGCAGACTGTTTTTACGTCGCACATGCCCTTTGGTATTACAGCGTGGACACACCAGCTCATCGGCAGGCAGTACCGCCGTACAGCAGGAACAGGAACGTAAACCTTGTTGAATCCCCGGCGTTCCCACTTTTAACGGCTGCGCAATTTCAGGCGCAGGCGCAATGTCATCCCACAGCCAGCGACGATCCACACACTGAAACGTACGGAGCTGCAAAATACAAAACAGACACCACGGAATGAAACTGCTGCCTACGCCAATATCGCCGTAGGCCATCAGTTTGACAAAACTCACCAATATCCCGGCGAGAAATATTTCAGCCATGCCCCAGGATTTTAACTGGAACAAAACGCGCGCCAGCCTGGCCTGTAGTTTTTCCGGCATGGCAACACGATTAACGAGCAGTAATATCGTGATCAGGCAAAAGGCGGGCACCACCTGAACGAATAATAAAAAGAAGGTACCGAGACTGGCGTAATCTTCAGAAAATAAAACGCCCGGAATTTCCAGAAACGAAACTTCACTGCTCACCCCCGCCACATTCATACTCACGAAAGGGAATAGGTTGGAGAGTAGCAGCATGAATAAAGCCACTATTGCATACGCGGTGGGACGCTGCCTTGGCGCGTCCCACTCGGTTGTTAATGTTGTGCCACATCGTGGGCATGCCGCTTTTTGTCCATGCTCTAACGGGGGTAATGCCACCAGCATGTCACATTGCGAGCATAATATATGCCTCGCAGCATGGTGATGTTCGCACATATGTGCTCCTTTAATTATGCGCCATTCTTCAAGGCTTCAAGATACTCCCAGCGCTCAAAGGCTTGCTCAAGTTCTTGTTCCGCTTCACTCAGGTCAGCCAGAACTTTTTGTGTATGCTCATGCGGCTGGCTAAAAAAGGCGGCGTCAGCAACTTGCGCCTGCAGCGTTTCCAGTTTAGCTTCCAGCTCTTCAAGCTGCTGGGGTAGCTGTTCCAGTTCGCGCTGTAGTTTATAGCTTAGTTTGCCACTCGCTCGTTTTACAATTTCTGCTTTAAGTGCAGCAGGTTCCTCATTTTTTTTCACAACAGGCTGTTTAAACGCCAGATGTTGTACCTGTTGTCCACGCGCATCGTGATAGCCGCCGACATAGCGACCAATTTTGCCGTCACCTTCGAAGATCCAACATTCCGTCACGGTGTTGTCCACAAACTGACGATCGTGGCTCACCAGCAAGACTGTCCCCTGATAACCGTCAATCATTTCTTCCAGCAACTCGAGGGTTTCGACGTCGAGATCGTTGGTTGGTTCATCAAGAATTAAAAGATTGCTGGGTTTGAGGAATAAACGCGCCAGCAGCAGACGGTTGCGCTCGCCACCCGACAATGCGCGAACCGGCGTCATGGCACGTTTAGGGTGAAACAAAAAGTCCTGTAGGTAGCCCAGCACATGGCGTGATTTACCGTTAACCATCACCTCTTGTTTGCCTTCCGCGAGGTTGTCCATCACAGTCTTATCGGGATCCAGTTCGGCGCGATGCTGATCAAAATAGGCCACTTCGAGCTTTGTACCGACATGAATACGGCCACTGTCAGCCTGAAGCTGGCCCAGCATCAGTTTCAGCAACGTCGTTTTACCGCAGCCATTTGGCCCAATCAGCGCAATTTTGTCGCTGCGTTGTACCTGCGCGGAGAAATCTTTCACCAGCTGTTTGCCATCAACCTGGTAATCCACGTTTTCCATTTCGAAGACGATTTTGCCCGAGCGCGTCGCTTCTTCGACCTGCATCTTCGCAGTACCCATGACTTCGCGGCGTTCGCCACGTTCACGACGCATAGCTTTCAGTGCGCGGACGCGACCTTCGTTACGCGTACGACGCGCCTTAATCCCCTGACGGATCCACACCTCTTCCTGGGCCAGTTTGCGATCAAACTCCGCATTCTGTAGATCTTCGACCCGCAGCGCTTCTTCTTTCTCCAGCAGATACTGATCGTAATCGCCCGGATAAGAGACCAGCTTCCCGCGATCCAGATCGACAATACGGGTCGCCATATTACGAATGAACGAACGGTCGTGAGAGATAAAAATGATCGTGCCATTGAAGGATTTCAGGAATCCTTCCAGCCAGTCGATAGCTTCAATGTCCAGGTGGTTAGTCGGTTCGTCCAGCAGCAATACGCGCGGGTTGCTCACCAATGCTCTGCCCAGCGCAGCTTTACGCAGCCATCCCCCCGAAAGGGAAGAGAGCGCCGCGTTAGGATCAAGCCCTAATTGCGCCAACACTTCATTAATACGGCTTTCGAGCTGCCACAGGTTATGGTGATCGAGTTGTTCCTGTACCCGCGCCATTTCATTGAGGTTCTTATCGCTGGGATCAGTCATCACGATGCGAGAAATATCGTGATACCGTTTCAGGTATTCCGCCTGTTCCTCGATACCCTCGGCGACAAAATCATACACGCTGCCTGCAACGTTACGCGGGGGATCCTGTTGCAAACGCGCAACCACCAGATCCTGTTCATAAATAATGCGCCCGTCATCCAGACCTTGTTCGCGGTTGAGGATCTTCATCAGGGTCGACTTTCCGGCGCCGTTACGGCCCACCAGACAGACGCGTTCGTTATCTTCGATATGCAATTCTGCATTATCAAGAAGCGGCGCATCGCTAAACGACAGCCATGCGCCATGCATACTGATTAATGACATTTACTTTTCCTTTCAGGCTGAGGTAATCAGCCAGCAGTTGTGGATCTGGCGGTTACGGGCAAAGTCCTGGGATTGCGTTTTCTGCGTAATTTCTTGTGCTTTCAGTCCCAGTGCTGCCAGTCCGTCGAGATCCATACGGAATCCACGTTTGTTGTTAGAGAACATGATGGTGCCGCCCTTACGCAGCAGACGTTTCAGATCCTTCATCAGCGCCAGATGATCGCGCTGCACATCAAACGAATCTTCCATACGTTTTGAGTTAGAAAACGTCGGTGGATCGATGAAAATAAGATCGAATTGCTCATTCGCCTCACGCAACCATCCCAAACAATCCGCCTGGATTAAACGATGCGCACGACCGCTCAGGCCATTCAGTCGCAAGTTGCGCTCCGCCCACTCCAGATAGGTACGCGACATATCTACCGTGGTGGTGCTGCGGGCGCCACCCAAACCAGCATGTACGCTGGCGCTGCCGGTATAGGAGAAGAGGTTAAGGAAATCTTTCCCCTGGCTCATTTGGCCCAGCATGCGGCGCGCAATTCGGTGATCAAGGAACAGGCCCGTATCCAGATAGTCGGTCAGGTTGACCCACAGACGCGCGTTGTATTCGCTCACTTCGATGAACTCGCCCTTCTCGTTCATCTTCTGGTACTGGTTTTTCCCTTTCTGACGCTCACGCGTTTTCAGCACCAGCTTGTTCGGGGCCATCTCCAGCACGGCGAGGGTCGCCGCAATGATATCAAACAGACGCTGGCGCGCTTTTTGCGCATCTACCGTTTTCGGCGGCGCATATTCCTGGATAACCACCCACTCACCGTAGCGGTCAACCGCCACGTTATATTCCGGGAGGTCGGCATCATAAAGGCGATAGCATTCAATCCCTTCCTGACGCGCCCACTTCTCCAGCTTCTTAATATTTTTACGCAGTCGGTTGGCGTAATCTTCCGCCACCGTGGCAGGCTTGCTTTCAGAAGTGGTCTCTGCGACGTGGTAGTTTTTCTGCACACAATCCAGCGGACCGTTTTTGGCCTTGAATTGTTTATCGGCGCGCAATTGCAGACTGCTGAGCAAATCCGGAGACGCGCTGAACAACGACAAATTCCAGCCGCCGAACTGGTTTTTCATGTTACGGCCGAGCAGGCTATGTAACGCGATAAGCGCCGGCTCGCTGTCCAGACGTTCACCGTACGGCGGGTTACTGATAACCGTCCCGTGCGGACCTTCGGGCAGCGGATTGCTCAGCTGTGCAACGTCTTTGACTTCGAAAGTGATGAGATCGCCAATGCCTGCGCGGCGGGCGTTACTGCGCGCACGCTCAATCACGCGCGCATCGCTGTCTGAACCATAAAAGCGTGAGCTGTAGTCGGCCAGGCCTTTGCGGGCACGAACCTGCGCTTCCGCTTTTACTTCCTGCCAGACTGCCTCATCATGCTGCGCCCAACCGCTGAAGCCCCAGTATCCACGGTGTAAGCCTGGGGCACGATCGGTCGCCCACATTGCCGCTTCAATTAACAGCGTACCCGAACCGCACATTGGGTCGAGCAGTGGCGTGCCCGGCTGCCAGCCAGAACGCATCACAATCGCCGCCGCCAGCGTTTCTTTAATTGGCGCCTGACCAGTACGATCGCGATAGCCACGCTGATGCAGACCGTCGCCGCTCAGATCAAGGGCGATACTGGCGGTGTCTTTGTTCAGCCAGACATTGATACGTAAATCCGGGGATTCACGATCCACATTCGGGCGCGGCAGATTCTTGCGGGTGAAGGCGTCCACGATGGCATCCTTCACTTTCATTGCGCCGTACTGACTGTTACGGATGGTGTCATTCAGGCCACTGAAGTGCACGGCAAACGTGGCACCAGGATTAAAAATCTCTGTCCAGTCGATTGCCTGAACGCCGAGATACAGGTCCAGATCGCTATAGACCTTGCATTCCCCCATCGGCAATATGATGCGAGAGGCCAGACGGCTCCACATCAGGCTCTGGTAAACAAGCCGTGTGTCGCCCTTAAAATGGACACCACCCTGAACGACCTGGCACTCATCGGCGCCCAGGTTTTCCAGTTCAGTTTTTAACAGCTCTTCCAGCCCACGGGCCGTACTGGCAAACAGAGAATTCATATCGTCACTTTTACTCGGGGAAAATTGCTGCGCATTATAGCTAATATGGGCTGTATGTCATAAAGTTGAGGGCTTATTTTCATTTGAGGGCTGTACAGTGGTGACGTTAACCAGACTTTTTGTTCATCCGGTTAAATCAATGCGCGGCATTGGCCTGACACACGCGCTGGCTGACGCCAGTGGTCTGGCGTTTGATCGTATTTTTATGATAACCACCCCCGATGGCACGTTCATCACTGCCCGCCAGTTCCCGCAAATGGTTCGCTTTACCCCTTCCCCGTTGCACGACGGGCTGCATCTTACCGCCCCGGACGGCAGCAGCGCGCTGGTACGGTTTGCTGATTTTGCCGAACAAGATGCCCCAACTGAAGTCTGGGGAAACCATTTTACCGCCCGCATCGCACCCGATGCTGTTAATCGGTGGCTGAGTGGTTTCTTTTCCCGCGAAGTGCAATTACGGTGGGTCGGACCAAACCTGACGCGACGCGTTAAACAACACAGCGGCGTACCGCTCTCCTTCGCGGATGGTTTTCCCTACCTGCTGACCAGTGAAGCCTCTCTGCGTGATTTACAACAGCGCTGCCCGGCCAGCGTGAAAATGGAACAGTTTCGCCCTAACCTGGTGGTGAGCGGTGCTGCCGCCTGGGAAGAGGACACCTGGAAAGTGATCCGCATTGGCGACGTTATTTTTGACGTTGCAAAGCCGTGCAGCCGCTGTATTTTCACCACTGTCAGCCCGGAAAAAGGGCAAAAACATCCTTCTGGCGAACCGTTAGCCACATTACGGCGTTTTCGCACGGCCCTGGATAATGGCGATGTTGATTTCGGTCAGAATCTGATTGCGCGCAACAGTGGCGTGATCCGCACAGGCGATGAGGTCGAAATACTGGCTACGGGGCCGGCAAAAGCATACGGTGCCGCGGCACCTGACGATACCGTCACTGCAGAACAACACCCGGATGCTGCGGTGAATATCGACTGGCATGGACAGACTTTTCGTGGCAACAACCAGCAGGTGTTGTTAGAACAGCTGGAAAACCAGGGGATTCGGGTTCCCTATTCGTGTCGGGCGGGTATTTGCGGTTGCTGCCGGGTACGGTTGCTGGAGGGCGAAGTCAGCCCGCTGAAAAAATCAGCGATAGGCGAGGATGGCACGATTCTTTGCTGTAGTTGTGTGCCGAAAACGGCGCTCAGACTGGAAAGTTAAACGGCTTGCTCAAGGCTGAAACTGTCAATAATGGCTTGCGGTTTCAGTCTGTCATTCATGATCTTTATCGCATCACCCAGCTGCATCGTGCGTCCCGCGACCACCACGCCAGGCTGAGCAAGCAGACAAAGCGCCGCATTTTCACCCGGTTCCACCACCAGTAAATTGACCTGCTCTTCGGTGTCGCTCAAGTACACGCAGGCCGCATCGCCGGAGACGGGCGACCAGTCTTCTGCATGCGCAACAAAGTGCCAGCTTTTTGGCATCTGGGGTTTGAGGTAGCGAATAGCCACCAGCGCATTAAGCACCAGTTCCGCTTTCTGTTCTTTCGATAATTCAAGGTCGCGGCATTTTTCTTCAAAGGAAAAATAAAGCGCGGCATCTTCTACGCAAAAACCGGCGGGTGAAAAAGCATCAGGAGTGAGCATTTTGCGAGCAAAACGCGAGCGAAATAACATGCCATTGGCCAGATCGAGCATCATTCGATCATGCTCTTCATCATAATACCAGCGCCAGTTATCGTCAGGTTTAATTCGCATTCGTTTATCTCCTGGGCTTAACATCCTGTTGCAACATTGTCCTGATTGCCGCTTCGTTAATTGCCTTAATAAGAAAAGACTAAAATGTATAAATAAGCAACAGTGAAGGAATATAAAACAACCAGGGCTGGAAATAAAGCCCTGGTTGTCCGATTAAGGGAAAAGGTTAGAGATGGGTAACGATTTCTTTAATCAGCGGCGGACCTTTAAAAATAAAGCCGGAATAAATTTGCACCAGTGAGGCGCCAGCCGCCATTTTTTCACGCGCCGCTATCACCGAGTCAATACCACCGACACCAATAATCGGTAACTGCCCGTTTAATTCCTGCGACAGACGTCGAATAATTTCTGTACTTTTTAATTGCAGCGGTCGTCCACTCAAACCACCCATTTGGTCACAGTTTTTCATTCCCTGAACCAAAGAACGATCCAACGTTGTATTGGTGGCAATAACACCATCAATATTATGACGGACTAAACTGTCAGCAACCTGGATCAGTTCTTCTTCGGAAAGATCCGGCGCGATCTTTACCGCCACCGGCACATATTTTTGATGGATCGCCTGCAGATCGTTTTGTTTATTTTTAATTGCCGTCAATAAATCGTCCAGCGCATCGCCGTATTGCAGCGTGCGTAATCCTGGCGTATTTGGTGAAGAGATATTGATCGCGATATAACCTGCATAAGCATAGACTTTTTCCATACAAATCAGATAGTCATCTTTGCCTTGCTCTACCGGCGTATCTTTATTTTTACCGATATTAATCCCCAGGATGCCGTCAAAATGCGATTTTTTAACGTTCTCCACCAGGTTATCGACACCGTGGTTATTGAAGCCCATTCTGTTGATCAACCCTTCCGCATCGACCAGGCGGAAAAGGCGGGGTTTATCGTTGCCAGGCTGAGGGCGTGGCGTCACGGTGCCTATCTCTATCGAGCCAAACCCCATTGCGCCCAGCGCATCAATGCACTCCCCATCTTTATCCAGACCTGCGGCCAGACCAAGCGGGTTCTTAAAAGTCAGCCCCATACAGGTAACAGGCTTTGCTGGCACTTTCTGGCGCACAAGCGCTTCCAGCGGTGTACCTGTGACACGGCGTAATTGTTGAAATGTTAATTCATGAGCGCGCTCTGGATCGAGCTGAAAAAGGGCTTTACGAACGAAGGGGTAGTACATGAACTCTCCTGGATTCCCGGTGTGCAAACCGGGGGCGTATTATGTGCGATGTTGAACCAAAAGGGAATTGACCTGCGGCAATAAATGACGATGTCCACGCAATCGTTTTCTTCCTCCCCACTCAATTATGCGTTTTTCAGATTTTCTCTGCCGGATAAATCATTTCGATTCACAAAATCTCTCTGTCAGACTGCACAAATTGTTATCAACGTTAGTAAAAAGCAACTAATTGGTTATAAGGAGAGATTGAGAATATGCGCATCATCACTCTGGCGGGAAGTCCGCGTTTTCCCTCTCGTTCCAGTGCGTTACTGGAATATGCCCGTGAAAAACTCAGTGTTCTGGATGTCGAGGTCTGCCACTGGTACCTCCACAACTTTGCGCCTGAAGATCTTTTATATGCGCGATTCGACAGCCCCGCGCTGAAAACCCTGGTCGCCCAGTTAAAAGAGGCCGATGGGCTGATTGTCGCCACGCCCGTTTATAAAGCGGCCTATTCCGGGGCGTTAAAAACGTTGCTTGACCTGCTGCCTGAGCGGGCGCTCGACGGGAAGGTGGTGTTGCCTCTCGCCACCGGCGGCACCGTCGCGCATTTACTGGCCGTTGACTATGCGCTCAAGCCGGTATTAAGCGCGCTTAAAGCGCAGGAAATTCTGCATGGCGTGTTTGCTGATGACTCTCAGGTTATTGATTATCAGCATAAACCGCACTTCACCCCGAACCTACAACTGCGCCTGGACAACGCTCTCGAGACGTTCTGGCAGGCGCTGCATCGTCGGGATGTACAGGTTCCTGATTTTCACCCATCACAGGGGATCGCCCATGCTTAATCTCTTCAAACGTCATTCACCCTGGCTGGCGCTGACCGGTTTACTGTCACTTTCAGCCCTGTCTCACGCAGCGACCTCCACGCCCGAGACGCTGCGTATCGGTTATCAGAAAGGCAGCATCAGTATGGTGCTGGCAAAAAGCCACCAACTTCTGGAAACGCGCTATCCGCAAACGAAAATCTCCTGGGTAGAATTCCCGGCGGGGCCGCAGATGCTTGAAGCGCTGAATGTCGGCAGTATCGATCTGGGCAGCACTGGCGACATACCACCGATCTTCGCGCAGGCCGCCGGGGCGGACCTGGTGTATGTCGGCGTCGAACCGCCTAAACCGAAGGCAGAAGTGATTCTGGTACCTGAAAATAGTCCCATTAAAAGCGTGGCGGATTTAAAAGGGCGCAAGGTCGCTTTCCAGAAAGGTTCCAGTTCACATAACCTGCTGCTCCGGGCTTTGCAGCAGGCCGGGTTAAAATTTACCGATATTCAACCGACTTTTCTGACCCCGGCGGACGCCCGTGCGGCCTTCCAGCAGGGTAACGTCGATGCCTGGGCTATCTGGGATCCCTACTATTCAGCAGCACTTCTGCAAGGCGGCGTGCGCGTACTGAAGGACGGCTCTGACTTAAAACAAACCGGTTCGTTCTATCTGGCGGCGCGCCCGTATGCTGAAAAAAATGGCGCCTTTATTCAGGGCGTGCTCAACACCTTCAGTCAGGCCGATGCGCTGACGCTTAGCCAACGCGAACAAAGTATTGCGCTGCTTGCCAAAACGATGGGATTGCCCGCGCCGGTGATCGCCAGCTATCTGGATCATCGCCCACCGACCACAATCGCGCCGGTTGACGCCACGGTTGCCGCGCTGCAGCAACAAACCGCCGATCTGTTTTACGACAACCGCCTGGTACCGAAAAAAATCGATATTCGCGACCGCATCTGGCACGCCACTTCGCAGGAAGGAGAAAAATTATGAGTTTGAATATGTTCTGGTTTTTACCTACACACGGTGACGGGCACTATCTGGGAACAGAAGAAGGTTCGCGCCCGGTCACTCACGGTTATCTGCAACAAATCGCACAAACCGCAGACCGCCTGGGCTTTACCGGCGTGCTGATCCCCACCGGACGCTCCTGCGAAGATGCGTGGCTGGTTGCAGCGTCAATGATCCCGGTAACGCAACGGCTTAAGTTCCTCGTGGCGTTGCGCCCCAGCGTGACGTCACCCACGGTCGCCGCGCGCCAGGCCGCGACGCTCGACAGGCTCTCCAACGGTCGCGCGCTCTTTAATCTGGTCACCGGCAGCGATCCACAAGAGTTGGCAGGCGACGGCGTTTTCCTCGATCACAGCGAACGCTATGCCGCTTCTTCTGAATTTACTCAGGTCTGGCGGCGGTTATTGCAGGGCGAAACCGTCGATTTTCACGGCAAACATATTCACGTTCGCGGGGCAAAACTGTTCTTCCCGCCGATACAGCAGCCGCACCCTCCCCTCTACTTTGGCGGCTCTTCCGACGTGGCGCAGGATCTGGCCGCCGAACAGGTTGATCTTTATCTCACCTGGGGCGAACCGCCGGCGCTGGTGAGAGAGAAGATCGAACAGGTACGCGCCAAAGCCGCTGCGCGCGGGCGCAAGATCCGTTTTGGCATTCGTTTGCATGTGATTGTTCGCGAAACCAATGAAGAAGCCTGGCAGGCCGCAGATCGGCTGATTGCGCATCTGGATGATGACACCATTGCCAAAGCGCAGGCGGCTTTCGCCAGAACCGACTCCGTCGGTCAGCATCGTATGGCGGCGCTGCATAACGGCAAGCGGGACAAGCTTGAGATCAGCCCAAATCTGTGGGCAGGCGTCGGGCTGGTGCGTGGCGGTGCGGGAACCGCGCTGGTAGGCGATGGCCCAACGGTGGCAGCACGCATTAATGAGTATGCGGCGCTCGGTATCGACAGCTTTGTCCTCTCCGGTTATCCGCATCTCGAAGAGGCGTACAAAGTGGGTGAACTGCTGTTCCCGCATCTTGATATCGCGATACCGGAAATTCCGCAACCGCAGCCACTGCTTCAGCAGGGCGAAGCGGTGGCGAACGAATTTATCCCGCGTAACGTCGCGCAACGTTAAGGAATACATTGATGGCAACGCGAACACACAAAGGGTTACTGCGCGTTGCCCCCTGGTTTTTACCGGTGGGCATCGTTGCACTCTGGCAGCTTGCATCTTCAATTGGCTGGCTCTCCGGTCGCCTATTCCCTTCACCGGAAGGCGTGGTTGAAGCGTTCTGGACACTCTCCGTCAGTGGTGAGCTGTGGCAGCATTTGGCTATTAGCTCCTGGCGTGCGCTGATCGGCTTCTCGATCGGCGGATCGATTGGCCTGACACTGGGGCTTATCAGCGGTCTTTCACGCTGGGGGGAACGTCTGCTCGATACCTCAATTCAGATGCTGCGTAACGTGCCGCATCTGGCGCTGATCCCACTGGTTATCCTGTGGTTCGGTATTGATGAGTCCGCGAAGATCTTTCTGGTCGCGCTGGGGACACTGTTTCCTTTGTATATCAACACCTGGCACGGGATCCGCAATATCGATCGTGGATTAGTGGAGATGGCACGCAGTTACGGCCTGTCGGGTTTCCCGCTGTTTATCCACGTGATCCTGCCCGGCGCCCTCCCCTCGATTATGGTTGGCGTACGTTTTGCGCTTGGGCTGATGTGGCTGACGTTAATTGTGGCCGAAACGATTTCGGCTAACTCCGGGATTGGCTACCTGGCGATGAATGCCCGCGAATTTCTGCAAACGGATGTGGTCGTGGTCGCCATTATTCTCTATGCCCTGCTCGGTAAACTCGCCGATGTTAGCGCACAGTGGCTTGAGCGCATCTGGCTACGCTGGAACCCGGCCTATTACGTGAAGGAGGCAACCGTATGAATACCGCACGTCTGAATCAGGGCACACCGCTGCTGCTCAATGCGGTCACCAGGCGCTACGCCAGTAATACCGTGCTCAATCAATTGGATCTGCATATTCCGGCAGGCCAGTTTGTCGCCGTCGTCGGGCGTAGCGGCGGGGGTAAAAGCACCCTGCTGCGGCTGCTGGCCGGACTGGAAACACCGACGGCAGGCGAACTGCTCGCCGGAACCACCCCGCTAGCAGAAATCCAGGACGATACACGAATGATGTTTCAGGATGCGCGGCTGCTCCCGTGGAAGTCCGTTATCGACAATGTCGGGCTGGGGCTGAAAGGCTACTGGCAGGACGCTGCTCGCAAGGCGCTGGCGGCAGTCGGCCTGGAAAATCGTGCCACCGAATGGCCCGCCGCGCTCTCCGGAGGGCAGAAGCAGCGGGTGGCGCTGGCACGCGCCTTAATCCATCGACCCGGCCTGTTGCTGTTGGATGAGCCGCTTGGCGCACTGGATGCCTTAACCCGTCTGGAGATGCAGGATTTAATCGTCTCGCTGTGGCAGGCGCATGGCTTTACCGTGCTGCTGGTTACGCATGACGTCAGTGAAGCGGTTGCCATGGCCGACCGCGTGCTGCTGATTGAGGACGGGAAAATCGGTCTGGATCTGACCGTGGATATCCCGCGCCCGCGCCGACGGGGTTCGGTACGGTTAGCAGAGCTGGAAGCCGAAGTGTTAAACCGGGTGATGCAACGGGGAGATAACGCGTGGCCTGTTCGTCAGCTACAACACGGCTAACGGTGACATCGCAGGGCAGAATACACTGCCCTGCCTTCACGACAACGGTTCTTCATTCTCCCTGAATATCGCCGGCATTAATGAGAGTGATTGCAGAATGGCAGGTTGATTTTTTTGTCCCGGATCCCACAGCGCCACCAGCGGATGCGTCAGACCGGTATTGCCAAATTCCGCATCAATTTGGCTGATCCCAGGCCAACTCTCAGCCCCCAGATGCGTCGGTAATAATGCCCAGCCAAACCCCTGCGCCAATAATAATTGCAGCATATCCAGTTCATTAACCCGCTGAATGCGGTCGGCAATTTGCAAGCGCTGCGCCATATGCTCAGGTAATCCGGCAAAAGGAATGAGTTGTACCGAGGATGCAAGGCTGAGTAAAGAGACCGGGGAAGTGGGGAAAAAACCCTCCTTAGCATAGAGTGCCAGCGTTATTGCGCCTATTGACCGCCATTGAAAACGGGCATTGATAGGACGATTAATCGCCTGAAAGATCCCCATATCAGCCGCCCCTGACTCAATCATCTGCTCTGCACGTTCACGCCCGGTTAACAGCAGATCCAAATGAATGTGTTGTTTTTTTAGCACATCAGCCAAGCGCAACAAGAAACGCCGTGGCGTGAACGCGTCGTAGCACAACGTGAGTTGGGTATTTATCTGCTGAGGAATTTGCCCGGCTATCTGACCAAATGACTGCGCCTCCTGTAAAAACAGCCGCGCCTGTCGATAGAGCAACTGTCCTTCTGCCGTCAGTGTTAACGGTCGGGTGGTGCGATTAAAAAGTGAGTAGCCCAGATCCAGCTCAAGATAATCCACCAACTCACTCACGGTGGTGCGATCTTTTTTCAGTTTTTTCGCCGCAGCGGTCAGCGTGCCGCTTTCACAGACACAGGCAAACGCGTCAATTTGCGCAAGCGTAAAGCGGATCGGTTTCATGTTCATCCCCCAATAAACTCTGGGGGATTTTCCCACAGTCACTGACTCTGTGCGATCTGTTTTGTTCCCTACACTGACCTCGTCTTAGAACAACAAGGGAAAACACAATGAAAAGTCAATTGACTGCACTCGCCGCACTGACACTCGGTGCATCCATTACGTTAGGGGTGAGCGCAAGCGCAGACGCCTGCACCCGACTGTTTATGAACATGTATCCCGGCTATATGGTCAGCGCGCGTAATCTCGATTTTTTTGGCCCGGTAGACCCGTCTCTGGTGATCACCCCGCGCGGGATTGCACATAACGGCGGTGATGCTAAAGATAGCGCCCAATGGGTGACGCGCTATGGCAGCGTGGCCATCTATGCTGACGGCGTTTTTCCAATGGATGGTATGAATGAAAAAGGGTTGGCGGGGCATACGCTGTATTATTCAAATGGCAGCCAGGCGCAAAAAGATAACCAGGATAAACCGGTGTTAGAAAGTCGTGCCTGGCTGAGCTACATTCTGGACAACTACGCGACGGTTGACGAAGCCGTCAAAGGACTCCAGCAGAATGTGCGTCTGGTCGCGGCAAAAATGCCCATTGATTACGCATCCGACACCAAACATATCGCCATTGAAGACGTCAGCGGTGACTCTGCCATTATTGAGATCGACAACGGCACCGTACACGTTTACCACAATAAAGAATATCAGGTGATGACCAATCCTCCTGCCTACGACGCGCAGCTACGTAATCTGGCGAAATATAAGCATGCCAAACGTAGTGAGATCCCCGGAGGGCTTGAGGCGGACGAACGTCTGGTGCGCGCCAGCTTTAACCTGAAAAATGTGCCACAGCCCGACAACAAAAATCAGGCCCAGGGTTTTGTCTTATCCGCGATTAACAACGTGGCCTACCCTATTGGCTATCCGTCAGGTCCGGGTGAGCAAAAAGTCACTGATATGTATGCGAAATACAGTAAACGTTCGGATCAAAACAAAGGCATCGGCACTTACTGGACGACCCTTTCTGATTTAAGCCACGGGGAATACCACTTCAAATCGACGTTTGCTGCCGGTCAGGTGTGGATCAAAATGCAGGAGATTAACTTTGCTGCCGGTGAACCGGTGAAACGAATCGATCACCTGAATGACTATGCGCAAAAAGGATGGGAAGGGAACGTGCTGTCCCGGGCACAAATAGAGAAATAATCTCTGAGTGCAAAAAGCCCGGTGGCACTTGCGCCACCGGGCTTTTCATCAGGCTAGCGCTTTACTGATTTTCTCGAACAAATCGCCGGAGAGATTCTCCAGACCTTTTAACTGTTCCAGCGCTGCACGCATTTTCGCCTGACGTTTGACGTCATAACGTTTCAGTCGGATCAGCGGTTCTATCAACCGTGAAGCCACCTGCGGATTGCGGCTGTTGAGCTCGGTCAACATTTCGACCAGGAACTGATAACCGCTACCGTCTTCGGCGTGGAACGCTGCCGGGTTGCTGCCAGCAAACGCGCCAATCAGTGAACGAATACGGTTCGGGTTGCTCAGGGTGAAGGAGCGGTGTTTCAGCAGGCCGCGTACCGTCTCCAGCACGTTGTCGGCCGGGCTTGTGGATTGCAGGATGAACCATTTATCCATCACCAGACCATCCTGATGCCACTTATCGTCGTACTCTTGCATCAGGGCGTCGCGACACGGCAGTTGCGCCGCCACCGCCGCAGAAAGTGCCGCCAGCGCGTCGGTCATGTTGTTGGCTTTCTGGTACTGTCGGCTCACTAATGTATTTGCGAGTTCGGTTTCACCAAAGGCCAGGAAACGCAGACAGGCGTTGCGCAGCGTACGTTTACCGATATCGGCATGCTCAACCCGGTACTCATCAAGGTGGTTAGCGTTATAAACCGCCAGGAACTCATCGGCCAGTTCCGTCGCCAGCGTGCGGGTTAATGCTTCGCGCACGGCGGCGATCGCTACCGGCTCGATGACCTCAAACAGTTCGGCCATTTCATTGGCTGAAGGCAGCGTCAGGATCTCAGCCGCCAGCGCGGGATCAATCTTCTCGTCCAGAAGTACCGCGCGGAAGGCGTCAGCGACATGGACCGGCAGAGAGAGCGGTTGCCCCTGCTGATGACGCGCAACGTTCAGCTTGATATACGTCGCCAGCAGGCTTTGCGCCGCATCCCAGCGGGAGAAATCATTACGCGCGTGACGCATCAGGAAGGTCAGCTGCTGATCGCTCCATTTGTACTCCAGCTTCACCGGCGCGGAAAACTCGCAGAGCAGCGCGGGTACAGGCTGGAAGTAGACGTTATCGAAGACAAACGTCTGTTCAGATTGCGTCACATTGAGCACCGCATTGACCGGATGACCGCCCTTCTGCAACGGAATCACTTTACCTTTGTTATCATACAGTTCGATAGCAAACGGAATATGCAGCGGTTTCTTCTCTGCCTGATCCGGCGTTGCAGGCGTACGCTGACTGATGGTCAGGGTGTATTGCTCGGTTTCCGGGTTGTAGTCGTCTTTTACGGTGACCACCGGTGTACCGGACTGGCTGTACCAGCGACGGAAATGAGAGAGATCGACGTTTGACGCATCTTCCATCGCCTGCACGAAATCATCGCAGGTCGCCGCGCTGCCATCGTGGCGTTCAAAGTAAAGCTGCATCCCTTTCTGGAAATTCGCTTCACCCAGCAGGGTATGGATCATACGAATGACTTCTGATCCCTTCTCGTAAACGGTCAGGGTGTAGAAGTTGTTCATCTCGATGACACTATCCGGGCGGATAGGATGCGCCATCGGGCTGGCATCTTCAGCAAACTGCAAACCGCGCATTGTGCGCACATTACTGATGCGGTTAACCGCACGGGAGCCGAGATCGGAGCTGAACTCCTGATCGCGGAACACCGTTAACCCCTCTTTCAGACTCAACTGGAACCAGTCGCGGCAGGTCACGCGGTTACCGGTCCAGTTGTGGAAATATTCGTGTCCGATGACGCGCTCAATGTCGAGGTAATCTTTATCGGTGGCGGTATCGGTACGCGCCAGCACGTATTTGGAGTTAAAGATGTTAAGTCCTTTATTCTCCATCGCGCCCATATTGAAGAAGTCGACGGCGACAATCATATAGATGTCGAGGTCATATTCGAGACCAAAGCGCTCTTCATCCCACTTCATGGAATTTTTCAGCGACGTCATCGCCCACGGCGCGCGATCCAGATTGCCGCGATCAACGTACAGCTCCAGCGCCACTTTCCGCCCGGAACGAGTAGTGAAGGTATCGCTCAGGACGTCGAAATCACCGGCGACCAGCGCAAAGAGATAGCAAGGTTTCGGGAAGGGATCCTGCCACTGTACCCAGTGACGCCCGTTTTCCAGCTCGCCCTGCGCAACACGGTTGCCGTTGGAGAGCAGGAACGGATATTTGCTTTTGTCAGCAATGATTTTGGTGGTAAAACGCGCCAGTACGTCCGGGCGGTCGAGATACCAGGTAATATGACGGAAGCCTTCTGCTTCACACTGCGTACATAACGCATCACCGGACTGGTATAACCCTTCCAGCGCGGTATTCGCCGCCGGGCTGATTTCATTAACAATGCGCAGGGTAAAACGCTCTGGCAAGTCGCTGAGGATCAGCGCGCCCTCTTCTTCTTTATACGCTGTCCACGGCAGATCATTCACGTGGATTGACACCAGCGTCAGGTCTTCGCCCTCGAGGCGAAGTGAGGCATCCGACGCGCCATGACGAACAGCCTGGCTCACGGCAGTGACCACGGTTTTTTCAGCATCCAGGTCAAAGGTCAAATCAATATCAGTAATCTGGTAATCCGGCGCACGATAGTCGTGACGGTATTTGGCTTGTGGCTGTTGTGTCATAAAAAAACCTTTAGCATCTTCTGTAGAGTCTCGACTCCAGTCTATTCCTGTTGTGTAAATCACGCTACGCAGAATGTTCATCTTTTCAGTCACAAACACCCTTTTTGCTACATTTTTATAACACGAGGCACGAAATGTACTCGACCCCAAAGAGCGCTTATGTTGTGATCGGGGTTCAATAAATCGCTAAACAAGGTATACTCCAGCGGTTTTCTTAGTTGTTTATTGTACTAAACGCTCCCGTGAGAGGATGCTACTGCGCACCTATGACACAATTCGCTTCTCCTGTTCTGCACTCGCTGCTGGATACAGATGCTTATAAGTTGCATATGCAGCAAGCCGTTTTTCACCGCTACTACGATGTTCACGTAGCGGCGGAGTTTCGTTGCCGCGGCGACGACCTGCTGGGTATTTATGCAGATGCAATTCGCGAGCAGGTGGATGCGATGCAGCACCTGCAACTTCAGGAGGACGAGTTTACATGGCTCTCCAACCTGCCCTTCTTTACTGCTGATTACCTTAACTGGTTGCGGGAATTCCGCTACAACCCCGAACAGGTGAGCGTCACGAATGATAACGGTAAGCTGAATATCCGCTTAACCGGCCCGTGGCGTGAAGTCATCATGTGGGAAGTCCCGCTGTTGGCGGTGATCAGTGAACTGGTGCACCGGTATCGTACGCCAGAAGCGGGCGTGGCGCAGGCGCTTGATGCGCTGGAAAGTAAGCTAGTCGATTTCTCTGCTTTAACGGCCGATCTCGATATGTCCCGCTTCCATCTGATGGATTTTGGCACTCGTCGCCGTTTCTCACGCGAGGTGCAGCAGGCGATTGTTGAACGCCTTCAACGGGAACCTTGGTTTGTCGGTACCAGTAACTACGACCTCGCTCGCCGGTTGTCCCTCACCCCGATGGGCACGCAGGCGCACGAGTGGTTCCAGGCGCACCAGCAAATTAGTCCGGATCTGGCGACCAGTCAGCGTGCGGCTCTTGCCGCCTGGCTGAATGAATATCCTGACCAGCTCGGCATCGCACTCACCGACTGCATCACCATGGACGCGTTTTTGCGCGATTTTGGTATGGAGTTTGCGACCCGTTATCAGGGGCTGCGCCATGACTCTGGCGATCCCGTTGAGTGGGGTGAAAAGGCGATCGCGCATTATGAAAAGCTGGGCATTGACCCGTTAACCAAAACACTGGTTTTCTCAGACAATCTTGATCTGAAAAAAGCGGTCGATCTTTATCGCCACTTCGCACCACGCGTTCAGCTCAGTTTTGGCATTGGCACGCGCCTGAGTTGCGACTTACCGCAGGTGAAGCCGCTGAATATTGTCATTAAGCTGGTGGAATGCAACGGTAAACCCGTCGCCAAATTGTCAGACAGCCCAGGTAAAACCATCTGTCATGACAAAGCGTTTGTGCGCGCACTGCGTAAAGCGTTCGACCTTCCGCATATCAAAAAAGCCAGTTAATCATCCCAGGGAGCCGTTTTGGCTCCCTTTATTTATTGTTTATTTCCGAAATCTTTCACTTTGCCTGTGAATTCTGCTTGTCTGATTGCAGATGCCAGGTAACATAGGTATCCCCCCAATCAGGGTGGACAAGTGTTTATTTTTTCCGACTATTAACAGAGAGAATATTATGAGCGTTGCGCCTGTTGCCGACGTACTCCAGGGCCGTGTAGCCGTTGACAGCGAAGTCACCGTGCGCGGATGGGTACGTACCCGCCGAGATTCAAAAGCTGGCATCTCCTTCCTCGCCGTTTATGACGGTTCCTGCTTTGATCCTGTACAGGCTGTCATCAATAATTCTCTACCCAATTACAATGAAGACGTTTTACGTCTGACGACCGGCTGCTCGGTGGTTGTAACGGGCCATGTCGTTGCGTCGCCAGGTCAGGGACAAAGTTTTGAAATCCAGGCCACCAAAGTCGAAGTGACCGGTTGGGTTGAAGATCCAGACACCTATCCGATGGCGGCAAAACGTCACAGCATTGAATACCTGCGTGAAGTCGCGCATATGCGTCCGCGTACTAACATGATTGGTGCGGTAGCGCGTGTACGTCATACCCTGGCGCAAGCGCTGCATCGCTTTTTCCACGAGCAGGGTTTCTTTTGGGTATCCACGCCGCTGATCACCGCTTCCGATACGGAAGGCGCGGGTGAAATGTTCCGCGTTTCTACGCTGGATCTGGAAAACTTGCCGCGTAATGATCAAGGTAAAGTCGACTTCGACAAAGACTTCTTTGGTAAAGAAGCGTTCCTGACCGTTTCTGGTCAGTTGAACGGTGAAACCTACGCCTGCGCGCTGTCCAAAATCTATACCTTTGGACCGACTTTCCGTGCAGAAAACTCCAACACCAGCCGTCATCTGGCGGAGTTCTGGATGCTGGAGCCGGAAGTGGCGTTTGCAAACCTGAACGATGTTGCGGGTCTGGCGGAAGCGATGTTGAAGTACGCCTTTAAGGCCGTACTGGAAGAACGTGCAGATGACATGAAGTTCTTCGCCGAACGCGTCGACAAAGACGCCGTTTCCCGTCTGGAACGTTTCATCGAAGCTGATTTTGCTCAGGTTGATTACACCGATGCGGTGACCATTCTGGAAAACTGCGGTAAGAAATTTGAAAACCCGGTGTTCTGGGGTGTGGACCTGTCTTCCGAGCATGAGCGTTACCTTGCTGAAGAACACTTTAAAGCCCCTGTGGTCGTTAAAAACTACCCGAAAGACATTAAGGCGTTCTACATGCGCCTTAACGAAGACGGTAAAACCGTGGCTGCAATGGACGTGTTAGCGCCGGGTATTGGCGAAATTATTGGCGGTTCTCAGCGTGAAGAGCGTCTTGATGTGCTGGATGCGCGTATGGCAGAAATGGGGCTGAACAAAGAAGATTACTGGTGGTATCGCGATCTGCGTCGCTACGGTACTGTTCCGCACTCCGGTTTCGGTCTGGGCTTCGAACGTCTGATCGCGTATGTCACTGGCGTGCAAAACGTCCGTGATGTGATTCCGTTCCCGCGTACACCGCGTAACGCCAGCTTCTAATCCTCCGTCACCTCTAAAGGCCAGCCTCGCTGGCCTTTTTTATCTGTGCAATTGTCAAGTTTTGTGAGCAAAAAGTAATCAAATCTAATAGCAACCCCTCAAAACCCACATTCTTGTTACGTCATATTTCCCTGTAATATTTATGAATAAAATATATGCAAATTTATGTTGAAGATGAGTTTTCCCCTAGCTTATAGCACACTTTTTAACCTGCCACTTAGAAGTCCAGACGTCTTCAAATGAAATGCAACTCACCTTTCCAGCGGTTACATCACGTTAAATCCCTCGCTTTATCTAAATTAAACATAAGAAAATCATATAAATAGAATTAAAAATGGCGTTTCAAATCGAGAAAACACGCTGAAATTTGACGGCGTTCACAAAGTTCATCAAATTTAATTTTTTGTTACACATTTTTTCTCTTAGAAACAAAATCTTTAACTTTGTAGCATTTTCGCTGTAGCGAAACGGTGGTTTGAATGGAAAGATGCCTGTCAGACACATAAAGACACCAAACTCTCATCAATAGTTCCGTAAATTATTATTGACAGAATTCATTGACGGCAGTGGCAGGTGTCATAAAAAAACCAATGAGGGTAATAAATAATGATGAAGCGCAACATTCTGGCAGTGGTTATCCCTGCACTGCTGGCAGCAGGTACCGCAAACGCAGCAGAAATCTACAACAAAGATGCTAATAAGCTGGACCTGTACGGTAAAGCAGTAGGTTTACGTTATTTTTCTAAAGACAATGGCAAAAACAGTTACGGCGGCAACGGCGACGAAACTTATGCCCGTCTTGGTTTCAAAGGGGAAACACAGATCAACTCCGATCTGACCGGTTACGGTCAGTGGGAATATAACTTTGCCGGTAACAACTCCGAAGGCGGTAGCGACGCTCAAGACGGTAACAAAACCCGTCTGGCTTTCGCGGGTCTGAAATACGGCGACTATGGTTCTTTCGACTACGGTCGTAACTACGGCGTGGTTTACGATGCACTGGGCTACACCGATATGCTGCCAGAGTTTGGTGGTGATACCGCCGCATCTGACATGTTCTTCGCTCAGCGTAACGGCGGTCTGGCGACTTACCGTAACGCCAACTTCTTCGGTCTGGTTGACGGTCTGAACTTCGCTGTACAGTACCTGGGTAAAAACGAGCGTGACAGCGATGTTCGTCGTTCTAACGGTGATGGTGTTGGTGGTTCAATCAGCTATGAGTACGAAGGTTTCGGTATCGTCGGTGCCTACGGCGCGGCTGACCGTACCAACGATCAGGAAGCGCTGACTTACGCTAACGGTGGAGCGAAAGCTGAACAGTGGGCAGCTGGCGTGAAATATGATGCGAACAGCATCTACCTGGCGGCTAACTACAGCGAAACACATAACGCAACCCGTATCTCTAACGGCCTCAATGGCCTGAATGGTTACGCTAACAAAACTGAAGACGTCCTGCTGGTTGCTCAGTATCAGTTCGACTTCGGTCTGCGTCCGTCCATCGCTTATACCAAATCTAAAGGTAAAGATATCGAAGGCATCGGCGATGTTGATCTCGTGAACTACTTCGAAGTGGGCGCAACCTACTACTTCAACAAAAACATGTCCACTTACGTCGACTACATCATCAACCAGATCGATTCTGACAACGAACTGGGTATTGGCTCAGACGACACCGTAGCTGTCGGTATCGTTTACCAGTTCTAATAGCAGACCTCTTTGTTAAATGCCTAAAAAACAGGACTTCGGTCCTGTTTTTTTATGTCTGCCAGCAAATTCTCGTGTCTTCTAAAAACAATCAGGCTTTTTGTCACTAACAGTTGGCATTTTGTAAATCTACCGTTAACCTGATTACGGATTTCCCTTCTGTAACTACAATGGAACCTCGTCATGTTTGAGAACATTACCGCCGCCCCTGCCGACCCCATTCTGGGTCTGGCCGATCTGTTTCGTGCCGATGACCGTCCTGGGAAAATTAACCTGGGTATCGGTGTCTATAAAGATGAGACTGGCAAAACGCCGGTGCTAACCAGCGTTAAAAAAGCCGAGCAATATTTACTCGAAAATGAAACGACGAAAAACTACCTCGGCATTGACGGTATTCCAGAGTTTGGTCATTGCACTCAGGAACTGTTATTTGGCAAAGGTAACGCCCTGATCAACGACAAACGGGCTCGCACTGCGCAAACTCCGGGTGGTACAGGCGCTCTGCGTGTTGCTGCTGATTTCCTGGCAAAAAATACCGCGGCCAAACGCGTATGGGTGAGCAACCCGAGCTGGCCGAACCATAAGAGCGTCTTTAATTCCGCCGGTCTGGAAGTGCGTGAATACGCGTATTACGACGCTGAAAACCATTGTCTGGACTTTGACGCGCTGCTGAGCAGTCTGAGCGAGGCTCAGGCGGGCGATGTCGTTCTGTTCCACGGCTGCTGCCACAACCCAACCGGTATTGATCCTACGCTTGAACAATGGCAAACGCTGGCTCAGCTTTCCGTTGAGAAAGGATGGCTGCCGTTGTTTGACTTCGCCTATCAGGGCTTTGCCCGTGGTCTGGAAGAAGATGCGGAAGGTCTGCGCGCTTTCGCCGGGCTGCATAAAGAACTGATCGTCGCGAGTTCTTATTCCAAAAACTTTGGCCTGTATAACGAACGCGTTGGTGCCTGCACGCTGGTAGCGGCGGATGCTGAAACCGTTGACCGTGCCTTCAGCCAGATGAAATCCGTTATTCGCGCGAACTACTCCAACCCGCCGGCGCACGGCGCATCGGTGGTAGCGACCATTCTGAGCAACGACGCTCTGCGTGCTATCTGGGAACAAGAACTGACCGATATGCGCCAACGTATTCAGCGTATGCGTCTGCTGTTTGTGAATACCCTGCAAGAAAAAGGCGCGAACCGCGACTTCAGCTTCATCATCAAACAAAACGGCATGTTCTCGTTCAGCGGTCTGACCAAAGAACAAGTCCTGCGTCTGCGTGAAGAGTTTGGTGTCTACGCTGTGGCTTCTGGTCGTGTGAACGTGGCAGGCATGACGCCAGATAACATGGCGCCGCTGTGCGAAGCCATCGTTGCCGTGCTGTAAAACAGACTGAAAAAAAAAAGCCCGCTATTGCGGGCTTTTTTATGCGGTTACCAGACAGGCATTTCGTCCTGCAGGAACGGATTATGCAACCGTTCGTTGCCCAGCGTGGAAAGCGGACCATGCCCGGGGATAAACGTCACATCGTCGCCCAATGGCAACAGTTTACGTTTAATCGAATCGATCAGCTGATTGTGATCCCCACGCGGGAAATCACTGCGCCCAACGCCGCCTTTGAAAATCACATCACCAGCAATCAGTAACTGCGATTGTTCATCGAAGAAGACCACGTGACCTGGCGTGTGTCCCGGACAATGCAACACCTGTAAAGTCACATTCCCTACGCTCACACGATCGCCTTCATTCAGCCAACGGTCAGGCGTCAGTGGCTGACACTCTCCGAGGCCAAACATGCGACTTTGCGCCGGTAAACCCTGCAGCCAGAACTCATCTTCTTTTTCCGGGCCGATCACAGGCACGCCATAATGCTCAGCCAGTTCACCCGCCGCTCCAACATGATCAAGGTGACCATGCGTGAGAAGAATCTGCGTTAGCGTAACGCCACTGGCCTCCACTTCGCGTTTGATCTTCTCTGCATCGCCGCCGGGATCAACCAGCGCGGCCAGACGGGTTTGCTCACACCAGATTAATGAACAATTCTGGGCGAATGCGGTGACCGGAATAATACGATAGTTCATACTGCTCCTGTTTCGTTAAGCCTGTAGATCACCAGTGCCGTGCCGGACCGGTGTCAATATGCACAAAGTTACTACGTGGGTAGTATCCTACACCACCTGCGCGCATAGATAACGCAGCTTTGCGAATATTACTCAATGAAACACCTTCAATATGGAAATCCATTGCCTGCCCTTTCGTGTGATAGCTTTTTTTCGCTACACCACGGCTGCGCGCGCGTAATTCGTTATTGGTATCAGCCGAACGATAGCCCGAGATGAGCTGTACGGGATTACGGGTTCCTAAAAGCCCCTGAAGGCGAAAGAGCTGGTCAAACAATCCTGGGTCGATGGACTTCACTTTATTCGCGCGAAAATCACGGAAAAAATGATTAAGTTTTGCTAATTCATCCTGAATATAGGCTCTGCCATCGAAAAACTCCGCTTTTATCGACTCTCCGGTATGAAGATTATTGAGTGTCAGAATGCGCGGACGAGGGGTAGAGAGGGTTGCAAACGCAGGCGTGGGCAAGATGGCTGCACCGAGGGCAACACCACCTAACGCCAGCAATTTGCGGCGATTAGCGTTGAATTTGTCCATGATAATCAGGTCTACAAGTAAATGTTATCGTTAATATGCACTTCTGGCGCACGAAGGGCACCTTAACTGGCAAAAAAGCCGACGTCAAGATAACCCATCCCCAGCAACGACGGGGCCTGCAGCCAGGCGGCCCCGTTGCGGCTAAGTATTACGACAACAGATTAAGTAGAACGTCTTCATTTACCTGATTAATTGTTCTGCTTTCGACATGATCTGTGCACTGGATCGCGCCGTCTGATCATAATTGTAAATATCTGTACGATACTGGGTACGCCCATCAGCACCGACGAACGCCGTCAGGTAATAGAGGTTAACCGGAATATTTTGGCGAATGTTGACATACCGTGTATCACCTTGCTTCAGCGCATCGGAGATACGGGTATCATTCCAGCCCGCATCCTGCAGCAGCATATTCGCCAGCTCCGACGCTTTATTCACACGTACACACCCAGAACTGAGCGCTCGTGTGTCCTTCTGGAACAACGTGTGGTTTGGCGTATCGTGCAGATAAATCGCTTCAGAACTGGGCATATTGAATTTATAGCGCCCTAATGAGTTGCGCGCGCCCGGTGCCTGCTGGAAGCGGAACGGAAGATTTGACGCGGTAATCGTTCCCCAGTCGACCTGCCAGGGGTCGATCGCCTGTTTGCTGTTCCAGCCACGCATCACGGTATAACCGTGACGCTCCAGATAACCGGGATCGTTCCACAGTTTCGGCAGGATGTCTTTCCGCGCCAGCGTCGGCGGGACATTCCACGGCGGGTTAACGACCACATTATTCAATGCGCTGCTCATCATCGGCGTTTTGCGATCGGGACGCCCAACAATAACGCGTGACGCCAATACCTGGTTGCCGTTCTGGTAATACACCAGTGAATAGGCCGGAATATTCACCATAATACCGGTGGATAATTCACCCGGCAGTAGCCGCAGACGCTGAATATTCAGCGCCAGGACACCCGCACGTTGCGCGGGGGTCACGTTTAGCCAGTCACGGGTTGCCGGACCCACGGAGCCATCAGCCCCCAGCCCCTGCCACACCTGAAAACGTTTGACGGCCTCGACCAGTTCACGATCGTAAACGCCGCGAACGGCGGGAGCCGATTTGCGTTTTGAGTTTGTTTGCCGCGCTGCCGGTTTCGCGTCAACGGCAACGGCAGAAGGACTGACCACCGCACTGGCTGGCGTTTCATCGCCAGGCAAGGCGATGTTTGGCCCCCCTTCCAGCATACCTGTCCGCTGTAAAATCTCCCGTAGCGCAGGGACGTCATTACTCCATTGGCCGGGTCGCAGTGTCGCGGTGCTGCTCAACTGCGGCCACGGGCGAGAATCCGCCACCAGCTTCAGCAAATCGCCATGCATCTCCGCGTACTGAGGGTGCTGAGGTGCCAGACTCGTTACAAACGGGGCAAGCTGGCCATTTTCCAACGCGACCTGCCACTGGTTAATGACCGAAATGGGCGGTGTCGTCAGCGCATAGGGTTTATCGCTATACAGCCAACGCGTACCTTTCACCGGAATGTTGGCGATAAAATGGAGATACCCCATCATCGCGTCGGAAAGGACAGTATCCCGTGCCAGGCCCGTCACCGAAGGATCGGTCAGCAACGCAACCCAGGTGGTAAACTGTGGCTGAAATCCTGCAATCGCGACTTCAGCCAACTGCTGTTGAAACGCTTTTACCGCCTCGCGGTTCTCCCACATCGGTTTCATCTCTCGCCCCGCGTACAGAAGCTCGAGCTGATTCATGTAGACCGGTGTATACCCGGACGGTAATTGCGATTGTATTTCGGCGCGGGCTTTACCTGCGGCGCCTTCTGGAAGAGGTTGAATCCCGACCATCATCGCAGTGACGGGCGACTGGGCTTGCGGCTGAGACAACGCGGTAGGCTGTTCGCTGAGCGCGGCGGAACTGTCGCCAGGAATCATTTCAGGCTCGTCGGCCTGCACACTAAACAGTGGAGCAAATATTACGACCAGGCATAAACTGAGTGCCGAGAGTCGACGACCACATATTTTATTAAGCAACATCCCTTGCCCCCTGTTTTCTTAATCATACTTTACATTGCAAGACCGTCTGCTTAACGCCAATACACACGGAAGTATGACGAGCAAGCCTGCTTACTCGTCAGGCTTACCTTCAGTATATAAACATCAAAAAGTTTTTGCCTGACCTAATGTAAAGAAGTTTAAAGATATTTCACCCAACATTGCTGTTTTCTGAAAAGGAAAAGGCGGCCTTTCAGCCGCCCTTTTCATCTAGCTTGCCTGCGATGAGGCATCTTCGGTCCCTGGAAGAGGCTCAGGTAATTGCGGGGCAAAACCACGCAATCCGACCACATGAACGTGTTCCGTATTATGGAAGACCTTACGCACCAGTTTGTAAGTGGTGCCTTTCTCCGGGCTGATGTTTTCTGGCGCTGCGATGATAAGTTGCATCTGCAAGCGTTCGCACAGTTCGAACAGCGTTGCGATGGAACGCGCATCCAGACGGGCCGCTTCATCAAGGAACAGCAGACGGCATGGAGAGATGTCTTTTCCGCGCAGTCTGCGTCCTTCATCTTCCCAGCTTTGTACTACCATCACCAGAATGGACATCCCGGTACCGATCGCTTCACCGGTAGACAAGGCGCCGGATTCTGCTCGCAACCAACCGTCAGACCCACGGTTAACTTCGACTTCCATTTCCAGGTAGTTACGGTAATCCAGGAGCTCCTCGCCAATCGTCTGCGGCGTACGCTGCCCCATATCGATCTGCGGATTCAGACGCTGATACAGCTTCGCCAGCGCTTCGGAGAAGGTCAGGCGGTTGCTGTTAAACAGATCCTGATGCTGTTCATGTTGCTCAGAAAGGACATCCAGCAACGTGGCATGGGTTTCGCGGACATTGACGTTAAGACGCACGCTGTTGACCTGACCGAAGGAAACGCTCTGCAATCCCTGGTTCAACATGCGAATGCGGTTCTGCTCACGCTGGATAGTCTTGCGAATAATGTTCGCCACACTGCGCGAACTGATCGCCAGTTTCTGTTCGCGGGAAGTCAACTCTTCCGTCAGACGGCTCAGTTCGATCTCCATTTGTTCAATGGCTTCAACCGGATCGTCAGTACGGATGATATCCTGGCGGATACGTTCGCGCAGGTGTTGATAGACCGCCACGAAGAACTGAATTTTACGCTCAGGACGTTTCGGATCTTCAGACATCCGCAGAACATCGCGCAGATGTTCGTTATCCGCCACGGCCAGACGCAGCGCACCGAGCGCCTTATCCGACATCGAACGGAGTTCATCCGCCGACAGATAGGCCAGTTCGCGACGGTGGAGACGACGCTCAACGCCGTTGTCTTTCACCATCCGCATCACGGCGCACCATCCTGCTTTCGCGGTCACGACCTGCTCACGCATTTCATGATAATCACGCTCAAGCTTGCGCAGTTTACGGGTCAGGTTGTCCATTTCCGCTTCGCAGAAGGTCAACGCTTTTTCCAGTTGGTTACGACGTGCGCGGTTATTGCTCAACTGCGCATGCAGCTCATCACGACGAATGCGGGCGCGCTCTTCCGCGCCGCTGTCAGCACGAACACCGATATCCTGCAATTCGCGCTGTAAATCGTTAAGCAGCTCTTTTTTGGTGTCGTACGAACTTTTCAACGACGCCATAACCTGGTTGTACTGGCCCAACTGCGCAGCGTGTCCACGCAATGCTTCGCGAGCACGGGTTCGTTCAGCTTCAGCATGCTCCAGACGTTCACGCAGTTTCTCGTTCAGATCGCTGTTGCCGCTGAGCATTTCCGCCGAGTCGGAGTAGCTAAAGTGGGCACGACGCTGCACCACTTCGCTCAGCGCAAAGGCCTGCTGACGCGCATCACGCTGCACCTGCTGAGAATACGCGTAGTCTTCTTTTAACTGCTCAAACTGTTCCGGATCGCTCTGCAGAACAGAGACTATCGGTTCCAGTTTAGCCAGCTGGTTACCGTGCTGCTGCACAAAACGCGCGGCTTCCTGAGCTTCATCCAGACGCTCCTGAATTTCATCAACGCGATCCGCCAGCGTTTCATCACTCAGCAGATTCAGGCGCGGCAGCAAGCGGTTCAGGGCGGAAACGCCCTCTTTAGCCTGCTCGAACTGGACACGTTGCTGCTGATTTTCATTTTCATGATTGGTCAGCGCGCGTTCCAGTTCAACACGGCGGCCATTCAACTGGCGAATTTCCGCTTCCGGGTCGGCGTCAAAAGCAACGCTTAAGTGGCTGCCGATAAAACGGCTGAACGCCTGGTGCAGACGCTGGGTTTTCTGCACATCGAAAGAGAGCGTCGCGAACCGTTCGGAAAGCCCTTCGCGCTCGGCGTGCAGGTTTTCGATACGGTTTTCACGCGCCGCGCGCCCGAAGATCGGGACTTCCGGGAAGCGGGAGTAGCGCCACTGGCGCTCGGCAGTCTTCACCACCACCGCTTTTTCCAGTTCGTCGACGCTGAAGACGCTGTCATCAAACGACTGCGGGTCACCTTCGATAAAATAGAGATCTTCAGGGCAATCCGTCAGCCCTTCCAGCTGTTCGCTGATGAGAGACAGATCCGGCACCACGATCGCATGACGCGAAGGGCCATACAGCGCGGAGAAGTACGGCGCATCTTCAAGGCTGACGTCATCATAAATTTCTGACAACAGCACGCCGCCAAAACGTTCGGCCAGCGTATTTAGACGCTGATCTTCCGAGCCGCCTGGCTGGCTTAAGCGTTCAATCTCTTCATCTATCGCATTTTTACGCGCGCCCACTTCGTCGCGCTCAACAATCGCCTCACGTTCACGTTCGAGCAATTGTTGCAGATACTCGGTCACATCCTGGCCGGAGGTAAACTCTTCGCCGCTCTGCTCGCACAACTGATTCAGGCTATTTTGCGCCGCCAGCCAGACAGGGGCTCGCCGCATCAAATGCTGAATACGCGACTCAACCTGCTCCTGCTCCTGACGCAGCGTCATTCGCTGTTCGCGCGCATTCGACACGCTGTCAGAAAGGTCGGCGATACGCGCTTCCAGTTCCTGATGCAGGGCTTCCAGTTCGTCGATATCGAAATGCTTACCCTGACGCTTACAAAACTCAGCCAACAGGCGTTCGGCTTCCTGTTGTTCACGCAGACGCTGTTCCAGTTCGTTCAGGCGCATACGCAACGGCTGAACCTGTTCTGCCAGATGACGCTGGTTGACGCCGTCGCGCAGCAGTTCCCGTGCGACATCCCACGCTTCACCGCGCGCCAGCGGGCCATTGATCGCCGCCACCAGTTGATACGCCTGCTCAAACTGACTGTGCGCGGTTTGCGCCACACTCATTTTTTGTTCCAGCGAGAGCAGTTTTTCCGTCGCTTCCTGCTCTTTGGCCTGGAAGGTTTCCAGCCACTGCGCCGCACTGTCCGCCGTTAAATCCGGCAGATGGCAAATTTCTTTAGCCCGGGCAAGCGCCTGAATCGCCTGGTTGTATTGAATGGCGCGCGTTTGCTGTACATCCAACGCCTGCTGATAATCGGCGAGCTGATTTTTCAGCTCATCCACTTCCAGCTCTGCGGCTTCGGCACGAGCTTCATTCTCTTCCTGACGATCGACCGCTTCGGCGACCACTTCATTTTGTTCTTCAAGGCGGATCTGTAATTCATCCAGGTCAGCCTCGTAACGTTCAATTTTTTCTTGCTGGCGCAGGGCCGTTTGCACCAGATTCAGGTGATCGCTCGCCGCCTGATAGTCGGCTTCCAGATCGCCCTCTGCACCGTTGTGCTCGCCCAGCTCACGCGCCATATCGACGTGCTTGTACTGCTCCGCCGCCAGTTGCTTACGGGAGGTGTGCAATTCACGGCGATACTCAAGGGCTTTATCCAGATGGACCCGCCGCTCGTTAGCATGGCGCATGTAGTCAGCCGCCACATAGTTAGTGGCTTCGCTGATAAGATGCTTAAACAAGTCGCGGTCAGACTGGGTGACGCGAATCGCTTCCAGCGTCATACGGTTTTCACGCAGCGCGGCTTCCATATCCTGGAACGCTTTACGTACACCGCTGTTTTCCGGCAGCAGGTAGTCACGCAGCGAGCGCGTAATCGCGCTGGAGATACCGCCGTAAAGTGACGCTTCGATCAGGCGATAGAACTTACTGCGGTCTGACGCGGAGCGGAGACGGCGAGCAATAATGCCCAGATCGAACATCAGCGAGTGATAGTCGGTAATCGAGTTGAACTGCTTAAACTGCACGCCTTCCATCTCGTCGAGCTTTTCTTTCAGCTCCGCAAGCGTCAGCACACGAGCCTGGCGATCGTTGAGGGTTTCCGTGACCAGTTGCGTCGGTTGTACCGACATCGGCAGCCCTTGAATGGCGAACGGCTTGATGTCGACTTTACGGTCGCGCCCGGCTACCTGCTGCAAACGCACGCCCACAACCACACGCTGATGGCGTGAGTTGAGGACATCCAGCATTGAGTAACAGACGCCCGCTTTCAGCTTACCGTGCAGACCTTTGTCTCGCGATCCGCTGGTCGCTCCCGCCTCGGTGGTGTTACGGAAGTGCAGCAGGGTCAGATCCGGGATAAGCGCCGTAACGAACGCCGCCATGGTAGTGGATTTCCCTGCCCCGTTCCCCCCGGATAATGTGGTGACCAGTTCATCGAGATCAAACGTTCGGGCGAAGAAACCGTTCCAGTTAATCAGCGTTAGTGAGCGAAATTTACCGCGTTCAATCATTATTCTTCCTCTCCACTGTCCGCCTGATTCTCTTCGGGCTCATCATTGAGCTGTAGATGGTTTTCGACAGGCATCGCTTCGCCATCACGAATTAAGCGGCGCTGCGCTTCACGAGGATCGTCGCCGCTACGGACATCCGCCCCAAAGCGAAAGACCGACTCGGTGATGCGGAATTTACTGCTGTCGTGGCCCATAAACCACACCATGCCCAGGCGACGCAGACGGTTTAACGATGAACGTACCTTTTCCTGCAGTTTCTGACGGTCAACGTCTGAACCGGTCGAGCGGTTGTTCACCAGCTTCAACAGTTTGGCTTCGTCAGCCAGCGTCAGCAGTTCGTCGTACAACTCTTGCTGGGTAAAAATCCCTTCATTCGCCAGACGTTCCGGACTGAGATAGAGATAGCACAGGATTTTACCGACCATCATGTCCAGCTCCGACAACACGGAGCGCGGAATAATCGTGGTGGAACGCGGGCGAAGATAGAAGAAACCTTCCGGCGCGCGAATTAACTCAACGTTATAGCGGCTGTAAAACTCTTCCAGATATTCCTGAAAATCCATCAGAAAGGCATGGTTATCCAGTTCATCCAGACCAATATGTCTGCCCGAGCGTAATGCGCTGTCCAGCGCCGGAAATAACGGGTTTGCCAGCGCCTGCGCCAGCTTAACTGGCATCACTTGTTCAATATTTGTCAATGACATGCGCCTGTACCTTGGCTCCGTAATCATTAATCGGCTGCCATTTCGGCGGCAGTCCGGTGAAATCTGCTTGCGCTACGCCAAGACGTACCGCTTGATCAATTACAATACGCGCGACGTCAAAATGACGCGCACGCGGGTATTGCGCCAGATACTCGCGCACCACCAGACCGAGATCCAGTGGTGCTTGTCTGGATTTGTATACAGCCAGCTGTTCTTCGATGAGCGCCGCCAGCTGTTCCCGAATCTCGTTAAATTCTTCATATTCCAGATCCGGCGGCAACTCCCCGGTTACCTCTTCGTCGCGCAGGACCATCTCTTCATCGCGCATGTCCAGCAGGCGGTCTGCATTGGCGTAGGTTAGCGCCCACGGATCGTCAAAATAGGTCTGAACGGACTGACGTAAACGTTGCGCAAAGACGCGGTTTTTATCCATATCAATGGCGGTACGGATAAATTTATGCACGTGCCGGTCATAGCCAATCCACAAGTCGATGGATTGCTGACCCCAGCTAATAATGCGATCCAGTTTGCTCTGGAGATCGAAGACCAGTCTGTCGACGAAATGCAGATCGTCGCGCGTCATGATCGCATCCTGAATGTGCAACAGATTGGCTTGCAGCTTATCGCCCGCCGCTTCCAGCGTATCCTGAAGTTCACGCAACGTGCCGGAGGTTTCAGACAGCAACATTTCGCAGCTCGAAATCGCGGCACGCCAGTCCTTGTTCAGCAACTGGGCAATGTCGTCTTTCACCTGCTGTTGCTGCTCGTCCATGATGCGCTGCGTCAGGTCGATACTGTCGAAGATTTCCGCCACGGAATATTTCAACGGCGCATACACATTACGATGCCAGTGGAATTCATCGCCGCCTTCGCTCGCCGCATCTGCGGCACGCTTCAATTCACCCGCCACAATGGACAGCTGCATTGAGAGACGCAGCGTGGAAAACTCACGCTGGCGAATATAGTAGTCGGTAATGCCTATCCCAAGCGGCGTCAGACGGTATATGGCATTCCCTTCCGCCTGCTCACTGGTAAAGCGGTTCAGCAGACGTTGACGAACCATATCGTTGATCGCGTTGTTGGCGCGCACGCCGATGGTTTCGCTGGTTTGCTCAAACGCATCACTGACATGGCGGAATGCATCCACCAGTTCCCCTTCGCTCATCTCACCGTCCAGACGCTCGCCGTTGAGCGTGGCCACCGCCAGCAGGAACGAAAGTCTGTCTACCGGCAGCGCGATGGAGAAGTCATTTTTTCTGGCCCAGGCAACCAGTTCGGGGACTGTCTGGGAAAATTCACTCATAAGTTATCCTTGCATCTGCGGTTTGCGAGCGGTGACATGAATGTAACGGCCAAGGCTAATGTAAGGCTCCTGGCGACAGTAGCGCGTTTCTAATTCGACTAACATTTCATAACAGTCACGCTGTTGGTGCTTCTCACGCAGATAATCATGAAACACACGTACACCCGTTTTGCCGGTAATCTGCCAGCCAATCTCTTCCAGCCATTGGTAAACCTGCCCCGGTTCACGCGGATAGTCTGGCGAAAGCGTACGTTTTTTACGTTTTGGCATCCCGACTTGCACGTAGTCAAAGTTCCCTGCCACCATGTTGTGCATCAACAGGCCGTTAGCATTGTAGAACATTAATGACAGCACGCCGCCGGGACGTAACACAGACCAAAGCGTTTGTAACATGCTGACGGGGTCAGCGACCCACTCAAGCACAGCATGAAACAATATCAGATCAACCGGGCTTTCCAAATGCGAAGCAACATCCTGAGCGGCGCATTGTATAAAATGCATGTTTCCGCTTACGCCTTTCGCCTCAGCCGCCAATTGCGCGCGCGCAATCATTTCGCCGGACAGATCGCATAGTGTGACCCGATGACCCCGTTCAGCCATTTTGATCGCGGTCTGCCCTTCACCACCGCCAGCATCCAGGATGTGCAGTTTTTGCTCACCCATTTCCGCCAGGACACGGTCAAGGTCTTGCCACAAAATGGCCTGCCGCAGCTGCCCCTTGGTGGTTCCGTAAATGTTACGGGAAAACTTTTCTGCAATGTCATCAAAATTGCGATCCCGCATCGGGCTCTCCACAGGCGAACAAAGGGGTTCTCTGATCAAACCGCTATTTTGTCACAGCCACGCCGAGAATGAACCTGTCTGGTGTAATATCCCTGCAGATCCCCTGCTGTATGGTTAAAAAAGGAACCAAAAAGGATGCTTTTTACACTGAAGAAAGTGATTGGCGGTATGATGCTGCCGCTCCCGCTCATGCTCTTGATCATGGGGGTGGGACTGGCACTGGTGTGGTTTAGTCGCTTTCAAAAAACCGGCAAGGTGTGTCTGAGCCTGGGTTGGCTCGCATTATTGCTATTGAGCCTGCAACCGGTTGCCGATCGCTTACTGAAACCGATCGAAGACCAGTATCCCACCTGGCAAAACACGCAAAAAGTCGAATATGTCGTGGTGCTGGGCGGCGGTTATACCTGGAATCCACAGTGGGCACCAAGTTCAAACTTGATCAGCAACAGCCTGCCGCGTCTTAACGAAGGAGTGCGTCTTTGGTTGGCCAATCCGGGGTCAAAACTGATTTTTACCGGCGCAAGAGCAAAAACGAATAATGTCAGTACGGCTGAAGCCGGAGCCAGAGTCGCGCAGTCACTCGGCGTGCCGCTAAGCGATATCATCACCCTGGACAGCCCCAAAGACACTGAAGAAGAAGCGGCTGCCGTTAAACAGGCCATCGGCGATGCGCCGTTCCTGCTGGTCACTTCCGCGTCGCATTTACCGCGCGCCATGATTTTCTTCCAGCAGGCGGGGCTTCATCCGCTCCCCGCCCCGGCAAATCAGCTGGCGATTGATTCGCCGCTCAATCCGTGGGAGCGCGCGATCCCTTCTCCCGTCTGGTTGATGCACAGCGATCGCGTCGGATATGAAACATTAGGTCGCGTCTGGCAGTGGCTTAAAGGGTTGTCAGGCGAGCCAGGGCAGGAGTGATTTGGCCGCAAGATCAAAGTTAGCGCGATTAAAACGCCCTGTATTGACCAGTTGCGAAACCTCATCCCACAATACATAGAGCCAACGCCGCCAGATAAAGGATTCTGCGACTGGCGCGCGTTGCAGGTAATGCCAGAGCAACCCTTCCGCCAGTGCATTGTCCATCAAGCGAAACAATTCGTACTCCCGTGGCGCCCACAGCATCACGCCAGGTCCTACCATTGCCAAAAGCTGATCGTTGCGGGCATCTTTAAGCATACTGCGCAAACTGAAATTGCCGTGAATCAGTACGCAATTGTCGTTAAATCCTTCAAACAATGCTGGCAGGCATTCCCGGGTACGGAACAGAATGCGCTTGTCATGCATCGTTAACCCCGTATTGTTGAACTGGTTTAACGTGCTCCATAACACTTCGACACGCTGGCGGTACCAGGAAGGCCAGATATTTTCCTGCGTATTATCCACCGCGCCCACACAGCCACGGCTATCCTGACGATGCCAGGAGAGCAAACCTTCAACAATCTGGTCTTTTAAATGCTCCCACCGTTCAGGCGTTCGCGCTGGCGCTTCAACGGGTACGCCACGCATCCTTTCCAGCAGTAAAATATCGGGGCCGGGATGCTCTTCATGGGTCATGACGCCGTAAATAACCGGCATACGCACCGTGCCGCTACGCGCCAGCATGGTCGTTTTCCACGCCAACTGTTGCGCCATACCTGGCGTGGTGAAACTTCTCGCCATGAGCGGCATCGGTTTTCCCTGGCTGTCATACAGTGACCACAGCGCCGTATCTACCTTTTCATTCACGCACTCTATACGGCTGAGTTTTTCACCCAGTAAATGACTCAATTCGGCTCGCAGCTGTTCCATTTCAGATTGCCCTCATAAACGCTACTGCTTTCATAATGAGCGTCGTATGGACAGATGTCACCCTGATGAGATCAATTGATGAAAAGAAAAGTGGAGGAAAATCGTAACGGTACGACACCCCTCTCATAACTGAGCGGGGTGTCGGTATTGAAGCTTAACGCATTTCAGCGCGAACGCGCTCAAGGTCTTCGGCTGTATCCACACCAGTTCCAGGAACTTCTTTAGCAACGGCAACATGGATTTTTTCGCCATACCACAACACACGAAGCTGCTCCAGCATCTCAATGTGTTCCAGTGGGCTTGGCTGCCAGTTCACATAGCGGCGAATAAATCCGGCACGATAGCCATAGATCCCCAAATGGCGCAGGAAGGTATCGCCAATGGTCTCACGGCTATTGGCAAAACGGTCGCGATCCCAGGGGATCGTCGCACGAGAGAAGTAAAGCGCGTAGCCTTGTGCATCCAGCACCACTTTCACCGCGTTTGGATTGAATGCCTCTTCCGCACTGTGAATCGGTACCGCCAGCGTTGCCATACCGACCTGGCGCTGCGCCAGGTTGTCCGCGACCTGGCGAATAATTACCGCCGGGATCATCGGCTCATCGCCCTGTACGTTCACAATGACGGTATCATCGCTGAATCCGCATTTTTCCACGACTTCCGCCAGTCGCTCGGTACCCGACTGATGATCGGCGCGGGTCATGCACACCTCACCGCCAGCCGCCTCTACCGCGCGCGCCACATCTTCATGATCGGTCGCCACAATAATACGATCGGCCCCGGATTCACGCGCACGTTCCAGCACGTGCACAATCATCGGCTTGCCGTTGATATCCTGTAATGGTTTACCCGGCAGGCGCGTCGATGCAAAACGGGCAGGAATAATGACCACAAAACTCATGATTTGCTCTCGTCGGAGGTCAAAGGACGGGCTTCGGTTTCCAGTAATACCGGAATACCATCGCGTAATGGGAAAGCGAGGTTATCCAGTTTGCAAATCAGTTCTTGTTTTTCCTGGTTGTACCAGAGTTTGCCGTTACATACCGGGCAGGCAATGATTTCGAGCAGACGATGATCCATAGTTCCTCCAGATGGACCGGATTGTGATTCTGTAAATATTAACATAATCGTCTATCCCTCTGCGTCTATTTCCCAGCCTTGGCGGTAGTCACTAAACAAACCCTGGGGACAAACGCCCAGCGTAACGCGCCTTGCCTGCTGCCAACGCGCAAAATCGCTAATCGCCTGAAACAGACCTTTTTGCAGGGTTGCACCGGGCTTGATCCCCTCCTGCAGATACAGCGCAATGACTTCCAGCACCCCCGTTTTGCGGTGCATTTTGGCATCCATCCGCCCGACCAGCGCCCCTCGATGCAACAACGGCAGGACAAAATAACCGTATTGTCGTTTAGGCGCCGGGGTGTAGCACTCCAGACGATAAGTGAAATCAAACAGTTGCTCTGCCCGTTTTCGATCCCAGACAACGGGGTCAAACGGTGACAACACGGCGCTGTGCGTCGCCGTTAATTGGCCTGCCAGTGCCTGTTCAAGCAACGGTTGAAGGTCTGCATGGAGCCACAACGTGCCTAATGTTTCAACCTCGACTGGAATGATCTGCTGTTGCTCAGCGCGGGCGTCCCGCCATGCATTCAACGCAGGCCGTTTTAAGCGGTAGTAGTCCGCCAGCCACGGTTCACGGAATATCCCCAGACTGCGCGCACTGTTATCCAGCATCGCGGTTTCCGCTTGCGCCTGAGAAAGTAAGTCACGTTTATCATCCCAGTGGGGCATGACGCGTTGCGTCAAATCATACACCCGCTGAAAGTTGCGACGTTCCACCACCATCACCTTTCCGGCGGTAAACAGTCCTTCGAGATGACGTTTATGGGGCTTCCACTCCCACCAGCCGTTAGCCCCTTTGCGTGGATGTTCAAAATCCGCAGAGCGCACCGGACCGTTGTGATGAATATGCTGCATCAGTTGCTCGATTTCATGGGCATGCTCTTTCATCCAGGCCGCTTTATACTTCCAGCCCATGTTCTCGGGCGACAGCATTCGGTGGCGGATGAGCGCAAAGTCGCTACGCGGCAGAAAACAGGCCTCATGCGCCCAGTACTCCATCAGTTCACCGCGCAATAATGCGTCATCCAGCCACTGCGGCGGATAGTTCCCAAGGCGGCTGAATAGCACCAGATACGGGCTACGTGCGACAATGTTGATGGTGTCGATTTGCAACAGCGACATGCGCGAAATGGCGGCGAGAATATCGCCAGGCTGCGCGCGACGGCGTGATTTCTTTAACAGCCCCTGGGCTGCAAGGTGAAGGTGACGAGCGTCGGTAAGAGAGAGTTGCGGCAACAACATTGAGAACTCCATAAATCGTTCGCCGCCGCAGCCTGATTCAGCTAACGAACCAGCGAAATGAGTTGCTTAAGCAAGGCATCCGGTTCTTCACCAGACAGCTGAGCATCAACAGGCAAATACCACCAGTTATCGTCTGCAAACGAGCGGCACTTAACGGCATCCTTTTCCGTCATCACCAGCGTCTGACCTTCGGTGAGTAATGCGTTGACGTCACCGTAACTGAGCGACTGATGATCTGCCAGCGCCACGCATTTTTGCGGATGTGCGCCGCATGCGTCGAGTGTCGCAAAGAAACGGGGAGGATGGCCGATGCCCGCCATAGCGACAATATTACGCAGTTGCGCCACATTACAGCGTTCACCGGTGCGCAGATTGACTGCAAGGCCGGGTTCCAGAAGCATGGGAATTTCACCCGATTCAGCAACGCCGCCATTAACAATAACTGCATCCACCGATTTAAGCCGACCCGCACGCTCGCGCATCGGGCCTGCCGGCAGCCACCAGCCATTGCCAAATCGGCGAACACCGTCAACCACCACGATTTCTACATCACGCGCCAGACGGTAATGTTGCAACCCATCATCGGTCACAATAATTTGCACATCATGATGAGCCAAAATGGCTTTTACCGCATCGCAGCGATTGGGCGAAACGGCAACCGGCGCGCCGGTACGTTGAGAGATCAGAACCGGTTCATCACCCGCTTCCGCTGTCGTGGTCTCGTGTGTCAGGAGCAACGGATAGGATGGCGCCTTACCACCGTAACCCCGTGAAACCACCCCCACGCGAATACCACGCTGCTGGAGCTGTTCAACCAACCAGATAACGACCGGCGTTTTACCGTTGCCACCCGCCGTCAGATTCCCCACGACAACGACCGGCACTGGCGCACGCCAGGTTTGTTTTAATCCCAGCCTGTAGCACAAGCGGATACTCCCGCTCACCAGGCCGTATAGCCAGGAGAGTGGGAGTAATAGCCGCCATAAAGGCGACTCACCGGACCAGATGCGTGCGATCATTGACCAAATTGCATTCTGTGCAACTGAGCATAGACACCGCGATGTTCCAGCAGGTCAGTATGGGTTCCACGTTCAACAATCAGCCCGTCTTCCACCACTACAATCTCATCTGCCTGTTCAATAGTGGAGAGGCGGTGAGCAATAACCAGCGATGTACGGTTTTTCTGTAGTTCGTCCAGCGCAGCCTGGATCGCACGCTCCGACTCGGTATCCAGCGCGGAAGTGGCTTCGTCCAGAATCAGAATCGGACTGTCGCGCAGCAGAGCACGCGCAATCGCAATACGCTGGCGCTGACCGCCAGACAACAGGACACCGTTCTCACCAATGACTGTATCCAGACCGTCATCCATTTTGTTGATAAAGTCCATCGCATACGCCATACGTGCAGCCTCTTCGATCTGCTCGCGGGTGTACACCTCATTACGTGCGTAGGCAATGTTGTTAGCGACGGTATCGTTAAAAAGATGTACGTTCTGTGAAACCAGAGCAACCTGGTTACGCAAGGATGCCAGCGTATACTCACGCAGGTCATGCCCGTCCATCAGGATATGGCCTTCATCAATGTCATAAAAACGGGTGATAAGACTGGCGATCGTCGATTTCCCTGAGCCTGAACGCCCGACTAACGCCACGGTTTTACCTGCCGGAATATTCAGACTGATATTACGCAGTGCAGGCACTTCACGTCCCGGGTAGGTGAAGGTGACGTTGCGGAATTCCAGGTCGCCGCTTGCACGTTCAATAACACGCTTACCTTCATCTTTCTCTTGCTCGCTGTCCAGAATCGCAAATAGTGTCTGGCATGCCGCCATCCCACGCTGGAACTGTGCGTTGACGTTGGTCAGAGATTTCAGCGGGCGCATCAGGGCAATCATGGATGAGAAGACAACGGTGATCGTCCCTGCGGTCAGGTTTTCCATGACGCTCGGGAAGCTGGCCGCATACAGGACAAAGGCCAACGCCAAAGACGCAATCAGCTGAATGATGGGGTCAGAGATAGCAGAGGCCGACACCATCTTCATCCCCTGCATACGCATTTTATTGCTGACTTTGTCAAAACGTTTGGTTTCGACTTCCTGACCACCAAAAATCAACACTTCTTTGTGGCCTTTCAGCATCTGCTCAGCACTGGTCGTGACCTGCCCCATCGTGTTCTGCATGTTTTTACTGATGCTACGAAAACGCTTAGAAACCACGCGAATCGCAATTGAGACAACGGGCGCCAGTACGATCAGAATGATCGACAGTTGCCAGCTGTAGTAGAACATCAAGACAAACAGACCGATAATCGAGGCCCCTTCACGCACAACGGTGATCAGCGCCCCAGAAGAGGAAGATGCGACCTGCTCTGAGTCGTAGGTAATGCGCGAGAGCAAAGTGCCTGTCGACTGCTTATCAAAAAAGGAGACGGGCATCCCCATCATATGGCCGAACAAGCGACGACGTATTGTCATCACGACCTTACCTGACACCCACGAAAGACAGTAGCTGGAGACATAGCTGGTGATGCCACGTAATACCATCAGACCAATCACCACCAATGGCATCCAAAGCAGCACCGAACGGTCTGTTTTACCAAAACCTTCATCCAGTAACGGCTTCAGGAGCGATAACATGAAGGTATCGCTCGCTGCGTTGAGGATTAACGCCACACCCGCCACGATCAGGCCCAATTTGAACGGCGCAATGGTTGGCCACAGTCTGCGGAATGTCTGCCACGTAGAGAGATCTTTATCGTTATGCATTCAAAAAACCAGCATTTGTTGAAATAGCCGCATATTCTACCCGTTATCCTCTGACACGCCAAACCACTGATGATACCAACGAGGTAAAATTTGCTCCCGCAGACTGCGTATTCGCCAACCTTGCGAGGAAAAGATAAGCGAAATCTGCCCCTGATGCGGCGTATCCAGCCATTGATATCCCTGCTGACGGTATCGCTGCCTGACTTTCCGTGACGGCAATCGCCAGGCGTTGTAACGCGATGCCGAGGCCAGCGCCCCCTGCCCCTCAACACGTTGAATTAACGCCAGCGACGAAGACGTATTGCTACCATGGTGCGGAACCTGAATAAATGTCGCCTGTAAATGTTGCCAATAGTGACTTAGCATTTTTTGTTCTGCGCCGGATTCAATATCCCCCGTCAACAGCACACTGTATTTACCGTCATCGACTTTGACGACACAGGAACGGTTATTCCCATTTTCTTTATTACCTTTGATCGGCCAGTGCGCGCGAAACGTCAATCCTTGCCATTTCCACTGTTCTGCCCGAAAACAGGGCTGATGCCCTTCCCATCCTAACGAGCTTCTTATCCAAAGCGTTGGCCAGGCTTTCTGTAATGAGTGCAATCCACCACGATGATCCAGATGTTCGTGGCTGAGAATAATGCCTTCGGGTTTCAGGTTGTGCCAGCGTAGCCAGGGAATGATCAACTGCTGCCCGCTGTCACCCTCCGGCCAGGCTCGCCCGGTATCATAGAGAATAGCCTTGCCATTGCGGGCAATGACCATCGCCAACCCCTGCCCGACATCCAGCATGTGAACCTGCCATTCATCTTTGGGCTCTGTACGCCATACGGGCCAACTGACTAAAATCGCTCCTGCCAGGCATACCCCCGGCCAGGTACGCCAAACAGCAAACCGCCAGGCAATGATTATTAACCAGGGAGACAATGCCAACCATTGCCACCGCTTATCAATACTGATCCAGCCTTCCGGTAAATGGCTGAGCAGCCAAAACAAGAGTGCCAGTGAACGATCGGCCAGATACCAACATCCCTCTTCAATGAGGAGTGGTCCCGTCAGGTGCACCACCATGCCAGCCAGAATGAGCGGGACAGAAATAAATGTCACCAGCGGTACAGCAAACAGATTTGCCAGAAATGCGGTCACACTCAGGCCATGAAAGATCGCAATTTGCACAGGTAAGAGCAACACCGTAATGCCTAACTGCAGATGGATAAGACTCCATATCAAGCGCCCCACGCGTGATACCGAACAGGCTGGAGCAGGACCCCATTGATACCAAAACAGAAGTGCAGCAACCGCCAATGCCGACAGCCACAAACTCTGCGACAAAATGGCAACAGGATCGGCAATAACAATCGCCGCCAGACAACAAAGCCAGACCTCCCATCCACTCCATTGCCGTCCGCTTAATTTAAGTATTCCCCATGCACTCAAGGCAATAACCGTGCGTAATGCGGGTGGCTGCAACCCCGTAAGCCAGGCATAAAACAGGGCGCTGCCGATTCCACCCACAAGGGGAACCGGCCAGCGAATCCACCCCGCTGGCAACACAAATTGCATACCTCGAATAATTCCCCCCGTGAGCAACGCGGCAAAGGCAATGTGCAGACCGGAAATCGCCATCAGATGTGTTGTGCCAGTATCCCGCATGAGGTCTTTCACCTCCTGCGGCACCGACAGACGCTCCCCCATGCCCAGCCCCAGGATAACCTGCTGCCAGGGATAGTTTTCCAGCGAAGCCGTGAGAGAAGACAAGTAACGAGCACGTAAGCTGCACCGGGGGTCGATGACACTTGCCTGCAAAAAACGTCCCGTCAGAGGTTGATGCTGGGCCAACGCATAACGTTGGCTATCGAACCCACCGTCATTCAGTTGACCATGTACCGCGCGTATCTTTAGCGTCATTGCCCACTGTTGCCCGGCGCACACTTCGCCTGGCAAATACTGATCGTTTAAAACGATTCCCACCGCAGGAAATAGTCGCTGCCCCTGCACATGCGTAACTTGCCCATAATGCGTCGTCATATGGTCAGTCGCGGTTATTTGCACAACAGCCTGTTGCGTTGCACCAGGCAATGTATTGCCCGGCCAGAGAGTCTGTTTTGCGGCGAAGATCCCCCACAGAAAGAAGAGCACAGTCAGTGTGACATAACGCGACCAACGCCGGGGAATAAAACAGAATACACACGCCAGAAGGAATACGACGGCGAGATACGGCGTATCCGGTAGTGCGGGTAATAGCAACAGAGGAAGAATGCCAGACAATGCGCACGCACTCACCGTTGTTATTTTCATAGGCACCTCCCTGTTAGAGAAAGTGTGCCGTTTTGTGGTGTGGTTGTCCGGTGGCAGTTTGACAACTTACAGCAAGGATTCCGCTGTTTTTGGATGGCGGCTGAAACGCGCAAATACAAATGCGAAGGGGATTCCAGTTCCCCATCTTTGACGGGGTTCCAGAAACGAAAAAAGCACCTCTACGGTGCTTTTTTCTGGCTCAAGTTTTAAGTTAAAACTTAACCGTAAATATTGGCGCGATCGCGCAGTTCTTTACCTGGTTTAAAGTGAGGAACATATTTTCCTTCCAGATCCACTTTGTCGCCAGTCTTCGGGTTACGTCCGGTACGAGGTGCGCGGTAGTGCAAAGAAAAACTGCCGAAACCGCGGATTTCAATACGCTCGCCCTGCGCAAGAGTCGAGGCCATATGCTCCAGCATCTCTTTCACTGCATCTTCAACCGCTTTCGCGGGAATGTGAGATTGCTGGGTTGCAAGTCTTTCAATCAATTCTGACTTGGTCATGATTCCTCCGGTTCCTTAAAGGCAAAATTAGCTGTTACTGTCGCTGCATTGATTAAGGGCGGCCGTAGCCGCCCTTAGTGCTTGATTACAGGACGAATCCCGCAATCTGTCAAGTAAACTCGTGATACTTCAGAATGAAACACCCCGAAGTTTCAGAGAATTACTCGCCTTTAGCTGCTTTGAAAGCTTCAGCCATTGCGTTGTTGGAGAAGTTTGCATCTTCCTGTTTGTTAACAGTTGCGATTGCATCTTTCTCATCAGCTTCGTCTTTCGCACGAACAGACAGGCTGATTGCACGGTTTTTACGATCAACGCCGGTGAATTTAGCTTCAACATCGTCGCCAACGCTCAGAACCAGAGTTGCATCTTCAACGCGGTCACGGGAAGCTTCAGAAGCGCGCAGGTAACCTTCAACGCCGTCAGCCAGTTCTACGGTTGCGCCTTTAGCGTCAACTGCAGTGACTTTACCGTTTACGATTGCGCCTTTCTTGTTCAGTGCAACCCAGTTGTTGAACGGATCTTCTGCGAGCTGTTTAACGCCCAGAGAGATACGCTCACGTTCTGCGTCAACCTGCAGAACAACTGCTGCGATTTCGTCGCCTTTTTTGTATTCACGAACTGCTTCTTCGCCTGCAACGTTCCAGGAGATGTCAGACAGGTGAACCAGGCCGTCGATGCCGCCGTCCAGGCCGATGAAGATACCGAAGTCAGTGATAGACTTGATTTTACCTTCAACACGGTCGCCCTTGTTGTGGGTTTCCGCGAACTGCTGCCATGGGTTGTTTTTGCACTGCTTCAGACCCAGGGAGATACGACGACGTTCTTCGTCGATATCCAGAACCATAACTTCCACTACATCGCCAACGTTAACAACTTTGGACGGGTGGATGTTTTTGTTGGTCCAATCCATTTCGGAAACGTGAACCAGGCCTTCAACGCCTTCTTCGATTTCAACGAAGCAGCCGTAGTCGGTCAGGTTGGTCACGCGACCAGTCAGTTTGGTACCTTCCGGATAACGCTTAGCGATAGCTACCCACGGATCTTCGCCCAGTTGTTTCAGGCCCAGAGATACACGGGTACGCTCGCGGTCGAACTTCAGCACTTTAACAGTGATTTCGTCGCCCACGTTTACGATTTCGCTCGGATGCTTAACGCGTTTCCATGCCATGTCAGTGATGTGCAGCAGGCCGTCAACACCACCCAGATCAACGAATGCACCGTAGTCAGTGAGGTTCTTAACGATACCTTTAACTTCCATGCCTTCCTGCAGGTTTTCCAGCAGCTGATCGCGTTCTGCGCTGTTCTCGGATTCGATAACGGCACGACGAGAAACAACAACGTTGTTACGCTTCTGGTCCAGCTTGATTACTTTGAACTCAAGCTCTTTGCCTTCCAGGTGCAGCGTGTCGCGAACCGGACGAACGTCTACCAGAGAACCTGGCAGGAACGCGCGAATACCGTTCAGCTCAACAGTGAAGCCACCTTTAACTTTGCCGTTGATAACACCGACTACAGTTTCAGCTTCTTCGTAAGCTTTTTCCAGCGTGATCCAAGCTTCGTGACGTTTAGCTTTCTCACGGGACAGCAGAGTTTCACCGAAGCCGTCTTCTACTGCATCCAGTGCAACGTCAACTTCGTCACCAACCTGGATTTCCAGCTCGCCCTGGGCGTTTTTGAACTGCTCTGCCGGAATGGCAGACTCAGATTTCAGACCGGCGTCAACCAGTACGATATCTTTGTCGATAGCAACAACAACACCACGAACGATGGAACCCGGACGGGTTTCGATTGTTTTTAAGGATTCTTCAAATAGTTGAGCAAAAGATTCAGTCATGTTTAATCTTCAGGTTTCATATTTAACGTCCACCTGGCTCCATGCCGGATGGGGTTGTTTAACATACCCGCTGTCATTCCATTGCAACGGGGGTACTGCAAATTCGGTCGCGTTTAAGCGAGTGCCAGTTTTTGGCGCGCGTATTGTAACGCTTTTTCAATCACTTGCTCAATGCTTAATCGGGTAGAATCCAAAACTAAAGCATCAGCAGCGGGAACCAGCGGCGCTACAGCACGATTACGATCGCGATCGTCGCGTTCTTTGATCTCGGCCAAAAGGCGATCAAAGTTAACACTAAAGCCCTTCTCCTGCAACTGAAGCATACGGCGATGAGCACGTTCTTCAGAAGAGGCGTCAAGGAAAATTTTTACAGGCGCATCAGGGAATACCACCGTGCCCATATCTCGTCCGTCAGCGATCAAACCAGGCGCATCACGGAACGCGCGCTGACGGCGTAGCAACGCTTCGCGAACGCGTGGAAAAGCCGCCACTTGAGAGGCGGCATTGGCGACGTCCTGAGTCCGTATTTCGCCACTTACATCTTCCCCTTCCAGAATCACTTCCAGAGTGCCGTTCGTTGAGACAAAACGGACATCCAGATGAGATGCCAGCGGTACCAGCGCGTCTTCAGAGGTTACATCGACATGATGATGTAACGCAGCCAACGCCAGTACACGATAAATCGCACCAGAGTCCAACAGATGCCACTGCAATGCTTCCGCCATTGCTTTGCACAAGGTGCCTTTACCTGCACCGCTTGGGCCATCAATGGTAATTACCGGGGCAATTGCTGTCATCTTTATCTCCTTAAAGGCATACCGTTAACGTGAACGCCGCGCATTATACGCGTCTGTACGACGGAAAGTGAGTATTGCTTGCAAATTACGGGCAACAGGAGATGGAATGCAGAATAATTACGCAATTATAGCGGGCTGAGAGGGTATCAGCCCGGAACATGACAAACTTTTACTTTTTATCCGCAGCGATACGTTCGCGGATATGTTGCGCACGTTCGGTTGATGGCGGGTGGGAATCGAACATCGATTTAGCATGACCCGAATCCATGGTTGCCAGCTTATCAAAGCTGCCGACTAACCCTTGCGTGCTGATACCGCGTTTTTTCATCAGATCGTAAGAGAAATCATCCGCTTCTGACTCTTTATCACGCGAGTATTTGGCATTGATTGCCCCGGCAGCAATATCGCCAAGCTGAGATTGAGAAAGCTGAGCCGCTACGCCGCTGGTGGCGGAGATAGCGTCGCGTGCGGCAACGATAGCGTAAGATGCTTTCATTTCTGCCAGCGAATGCCCCAACGCGACGTGACCCAGTTCGTGGCCCAGAACGCCTTCGATTTCATTGTCGTTCATCATGTCCATCAGGCCGCTATAGACACGTACGCAGCCGTTTGCCATCGCCCAGGCGTTAACATCACTGGTCATGTATACCTTATAATTTACCGGTGTACCGTTGATGTTATTACCCAGCGCTTTGGCGATTTTGGCTAAGCGTTTGCTGTATTTGCTGGACGAACTGGCCATTTGATTTTGGCTATCCAGTTCCTGACAACCCTGGTTCGCCATCGCTTTAGCATCGGCATCCGTCAGCGTCGCTGCTTTGTAAGCAGACAACCCTGAACTTACCGCCATATTGGTGTCGATACCGTGTGTATTCTGACAGCCACTCAGCAGCGCGGCGGAAACGGCCAGTGCCAGCAGTAATTTTACATTTTTCATGTGAATCATCCGTTGATTAAACATAATTTCTATAAATATTAATGAGTTATAAAAGCACACGGAGATTAACATTGTTGCGAACGGCTAAAAAGTCCGAAAAAAAACGCCGACTCAAGGTCGGCGTTCATCACTCATTATTTATGATTACGCAAGCGTACTAATTCGCGTCAGTTGTTCGAAATAATCCGGGAAGGTTTTGGCGGTACATTTAGGATCAAGAATCGTTACCGGCGTGTCGGATAACGCCACCAGCGAGAAGCACATCGCCATGCGGTGGTCGTTGTACGTGCCAATCTCGGCGAACTGTAATTGAGCCGGCGGTGTGATGCGAATGAAATCGTGCCCTTCTTCCACTTCAGCGCCCACTTTACGCAGCTCGGTCGCCATTGCAAATAAGCGATCGGTTTCTTTCACACGCCAGTTATAGATATTACGCAGCGTCGTCGTGCCTTTCGCAAACAATGCCGCTGTTGCAATGGTCATTGCTGCATCCGGGATATGGTTCATATCCATATCAATGGCATTTAATTCACCCCGCGTGCAGGCAATAAAATCGTCACCCCAGGTTACCGTCGCGCCCATTTTTTCTAGCACATCGGCAAAACGAATATCGCCCTGCATACTGTTACGGCCAATACCGGTTACCTTCACCGTTCCACCTTTAATGGCGCCTGCCGCGAGGAAATACGATGCGGAAGAAGCATCGCCTTCGACAAGATACGCGCCCGGAGACAGATACTGCTGCCCTCCCTTGACGACAAAACGCTGGTAATTCTGGTTCTCAATCTCAACGCCAAACGTTTTCATCAGATTCAGCGTGATATCGATATACGGTTTAGAAACCAGTTCACCCTTGATAACAATCGTCGAATCTTGCGGCGCCAGCGGCGCGGTCATCAACAATGCGGTGAGAAACTGGCTGGAAACACTGCCGTCAACCTCAACCTGCCCACCGGTAAATCCACCGCGAAGACGTAACGGCGGATAGTTTTCCTGCTCCAGATACTCAATATTCGCCCCGCCCTGACGCAAGGCATCCACAAGGTGTCCAATTGGACGTTCTTTCATGCGCGGTTCACCCGTCAGCACGATATCGTTCGTTCCCAGGCACAATGCTGCCGCCAGTGGGCGCATGGCGGTTCCCGCATTACCGAGAAACAGTTCCAGCGAACCTTCAGCCTGTAACGCGCCACTGTTGCCGTTGAGCTCACAGCGGGTACGATCGGCAGACAGGGTGTAATCAATCCCCAGCGCACTTAGCGCATTGAGCATATGGCGAACGTCATCGCTGTCCAGCAGGTTAGTCAGAACAGTGGTGCCGCGTGCTAACGCCGCCAGTAACAAAGCGCGGTTTGACACACTTTTGGAACCAGGCAGATTAATGGTGCCATCGACCCGCGCGATGGGTTGTAACGTCAGGGATTCCATGAAACTCAACTCTCAAAAACAGAAATAAAAACCCCACAGGCAAGCTGTGGGGATGAAAAAGTACCGCCAATTAACCGCGACGACGCTCGAAATCGATCATGAAATCGGTCAGCGCTTTAACGCCTTCAAGCGGCATGGCGTTATAGATAGAGGCGCGCATTCCCCCCACCACTCGGTGGCCTTTCAGCGCATGTAAACCTGCTGCAAATGACTCCTCCAGGAAGAGTTTATCCAGCGCGCTATCAGCCAACTGGAACGGTACGTTCATGCGGGAGCGGTTAGATTTCGCCACATCGTTACGATAGAAATCACTGTTATCAATCACGCCATACAGCAGTTCGGCTTTTTGCTGATTGATTTTATCCATCGCGGCCACACCGCCCTGCTCTTTCAGCCATTTGAAGACCAGGCCAGAAAGATACCAGGCGAATGTCGGCGGTGTGTTGAACATGGAGTCGTTCTCGTTCAGCACGCTGTAATCAAGGATAGACGGGCAGGATGTATGCGCTTTGCCCAGTAAATCTTCACGAACGATCACAATCGTCAGACCCGCAGGACCGATATTTTTCTGCGCACCGGCATAAATCACCCCGTAACGGGAAATATCCAGCGGTGTAGAGAGAATTGTCGAAGAGAAATCGGCGGTTACGACCACATCAGACGCAAAATTCGGCGTTTCATTGATCGCGATACCGTCGATGGTTTCGTTCGGGCAGTAGTGCAAATAGGCGGCGTTATCGGACAACTGCCATTCGCTCATTGGCTTAACCGCACGCAGACCGTCAACGGTGACTTTGGCGTCAATCACATTGGGGGCGCAGTATTTTTTGGCTTCTTTAATGGCGCTGGCAGCCCAATATCCGGCGTCAACATAATCCGCCGTTGTTTTATCGCCCAGAATATTGAGCGGAACAGCGGCAAACTGACCACGGCCACCGCCATGGCAGAACAAGACTTTGTAGTTAGAGGGGATGCTGAGGAGATCGCGAAAATCTTTCTCTGCTTCCTCTGCGACCTGGATGAACTCTTTGCCGCGGTGGCTAATTTCCATTACCGATGTGCCAAGACCCTGCCAGTCACAGAGATCCTGTTGCGCCAGTTTAAGCACGTCTGCCGGTAGCATTGCCGGACCTGAACTAAAATTGAAGACCTGAGCCATTTCCCCTCACCACGTTGTATTGTTTTCAACTCAACATCCCGTCAGTTGCGAACAGCAGAACGACAGACATTGGATATATGTTATTGCTGTGGATATCGGTTTTATCATTCAGTGACACGCGCCGCAATGGGTAAAACTGACCGGCGCAAAAATGCGCGTTGTATCACACAACAGAATCTGTCGGTTTGTCGGGTTAAAACCGATATTTTTGCTGTCAGACGATCCGTTTTGCCTGACTGGCCCTCGACCATTCTGGATTTGCACAGCGTGGACATAATTGATGATCGCCAGCTTTCATCGCTACCACTTCGCTGCAACGCACACAGGCGTAGTCCCCCGCCTCGGGAACAACTTTAAATCGCTGCGTACACTGTTTAGGCAAAATGCTGAGTCCAGACTTCACCTCTTCGTCGGCAAAAAAATAGACGCTAATTTGCCCATTGATTTCGAGGATAGCGAGTTTCACCTGCCCCAGTTGTTCAACACCATTTAGACGCAACTCCATAAAGAACTCAAACTCGGTCATATTCGCCCGCCCGAGCTTCGACCAGGCCAGTTCACCGTCCTCAATGATCACCACGGGTTTGCCTTCCAGCATATCTTCCAGTTTCTCACTGTGCGCCATCAGCCACATGACCAACCGATAAAGCAAGGCCAGCGAGAGAAAAACGACCAGCACCGGGAGCAGCGGAACATCATCATAAAACGCGACATCTCCGGCGGCCGACCCCAGGGTCAAAATGATCAACACTTCAAAGAGCGACATCTGCCGTACGCCACGGCGTCCGGTCATCTTCAGAAAAAGAAACACCAGAACAAAGGTATAGAAGCTTCGCAGCGCAACTTCCCCCAGAAACTCCAGCGGCACGTTATCCAGCGCCATACGTTGCCAATCAAACGCCTTCATTTTTATGCCCTTGCGCGGGTGAGTTTTGTAAAAGCATAGTCAATACTTTTATTTACGCCGAAGGCCCGGTGGCGATAGCGCCATGCCTGGAAAACCCGTATCATTGCGCGCTTTCCGTACGACAAAAGTGATTTTCATGACGCAAACATTTATCCCTGGCAAAGACGCTGCTCTGGAAGATTCCATCGCTCGCTTCCAGCAAAAACTGCTCGACCTTGGTTTCCATATTGAAGAGGCCTCCTGGCTGAATCCGGTGCCAAACGTCTGGTCTGTGCACATTCGCGACAAAGAGTGCGCGCTGTGCTTCACCAACGGTAAAGGCGCAACCAAAAAAGCGGCACTGGCCTCCGCGCTGGGCGAATATTTTGAGCGTCTGTCCACGAACTATTTCTTTGCTGATTTCTGGCTCGGCGACACCATCGCCAACGGTCCGTTCGTACATTACCCGAACGAAAAATGGTTCCCGTTAACCGAAGACGACGACGTTCCTGAAGGTCTGCTGGATGCGCGTCTGCGTGCGTTTTACGATCCGGATAACGAACTGACCGGAAGCATGCTGATTGACCTGCAGTCCGGTAACGAAGAGCGCGGCGTCTGCGGTCTGCCGTTTACCCGCCAGTCTGATAACAAGACCGTGTATATTCCGATGAATATTATCGGCAACCTGTATGTCTCTAACGGGATGTCCGCCGGTAACACACCGAATGAAGCGCGCGTTCAGGGGCTGTCTGAAGTTTTTGAACGTTATGTGAAGAATCGCATTATCGCGGAAAGCATCAGCCTGCCGGAAATCCCTGCCGATGTGCTGGCGCGTTATCCGGCGGTAGTCGAATCCATCGCGAAGCTGGAAGCCGAAGGTTTCCCGATTTTCGCTTATGACGGTTCATTGGGCGGCCAGTATCCGGTTATCTGCGTGGTTCTGTTCAACCCAGCCAACGGCACCTGCTTCGCCTCCTTCGGTGCGCACCCGGACTTCGGCGTGGCGCTGGAGCGCACGGTCACCGAACTGTTGCAGGGTCGCGGTCTGAAAGATCTTGATGTGTTCACTCCGCCAACTTTTGATGATGAAGAAGTGGCTGAACACACCAACCTCGAAACTCACTTCATCGATTCCAGCGGTCTGATCTCCTGGGATCTGTTCAAGCAGAATGCCGATTACCCGTTCGTTGACTGGAATTTCTCCGGCACCACGGAAGAAGAATTCGCGACCCTGATGGCTATCTTCAATGCTGAAGATAAAGAAGTGTACATCGCCGACTATGAGCACCTGGGCGTTTATGCCTGCCGTATCATTGTGCCGGGCATGTCTGACATCTACCCGGCCGAAGATCTGTGGTTAGCCAACAACAGCATGGGTAGCCATCTGCGCGAAACGATCCTTGCTCTGCCGGGTAGCGAGTGGGAAAAAGAAGCCTACCTGAATCTGATCGAACAACTCGACGAAGAAGGTTTTGACGACTTTACCCGCGTACGCGAACTGCTGGGACTGGCAACCGGGCCGGATAACGGTTGGTCTACGCTGCGTATTGGCGAGCTAAAAGCAATGCTGGCGTTGGCAGGCGGCGACCTTGAGCAGGCGCTGATCTGGACTGAGTGGACGATGGAGTTTAACGCCTCTGTCTTCAGCGCTGAACGTGCGAACTACTACCGTTGCCTACAGACATTACTGCTGCTGGCGCAGGAAGAAGATCGTGAACCTCTGCAATATCTGAATGCCTTTATTCGCATGTATGGCGCAGAAGCCGTTGAAGCGGCAAGCGCGGCATTGAGCGGCGAATCGGCGTTTTATGGGTTACAGGCGGTTGACGGCGACTTACTGGCTTTCCCATCGCACCAGTCTCTGTTGAAGGCCTATGAGAAGCTGCAACGTGCAAAAGCCCTCTGGTGGTCAAAATAAAACCGAATAGCATACTCTAAGTAGGCTTGAACACTCGGTTGAGCTATATTACGGGGCGCTTTTAGTGCCCCGTTTTACTTATTTTTGCCTAACCAAAAATAAATGTAATGACAAGGTTAAATATTGGTAGTTGATATTACATAAAATAATGCGTAAGTGTTGCTATATATGTCAATTACTCCATTTTAATTAACTGCATTTCCAGAGGTCCAGAGAAAAAATTCAACTCACATTATAACTTTTAAAATTTATTTTTATTTTATAAATCAATTAATTACATCGCAATCGTGCAAAAACCATGCGACTTGAAGGCCTATAAGCCAGGTGAGATATGATCTATATCAAATTCTCATCTATAATGCTTTGTTAGTATCTCGTCGCCGACTTAATAAAGAGAGAGTTAGTGTGAAAGCTGACAACCCTTTTGATCTATTACTCCCTGCTGCAATGGCCAAAGTGGCCGAAGAAGCAGGTGTCTATAAAGCAACGAAACATCCGCTGAAGACTTTCTATCTGGCGATTACTGCCGGTGTATTCATCTCAATCGCCTTTGTTTTCTATATTACCGCCACAACCGGTACCGGAACGATGCCGTTCGGTATGGCTAAACTGGTGGGGGGTATCTGCTTCTCTCTGGGGCTGATTCTTTGTGTTATCTGCGGCGCAGACCTCTTTACGTCAACCGTACTGATTGTCGTCGCCAAGGCCAGCGGCCGTATCACCTGGGGTCAACTGGCAAAAAACTGGCTTAACGTTTATGTTGGCAACCTGATCGGCGCCTTGCTGTTCGTATTACTTATGTGGCTATCTGGCGAGTATATGACCGCCAATGGCGCATGGGGACTCAACGTTCTGCAAACTGCTGACCATAAAATGCACCATACTTTTGTTGAAGCTGTCTGCCTCGGTATTCTTGCTAACCTGATGGTTTGCCTGGCCGTGTGGATGAGCTACTCGGGTCGCAGCCTGATGGACAAAGCGTTCATCATGGTATTACCGGTCGCCATGTTTGTGGCCAGCGGTTTTGAGCACAGTATCGCAAACATGTTTATGATCCCTTTGGGTATTGTAATCCGCGACTTCGCAACACCGGAATTTTGGGCCGCTGTCGGTTCCGCTCCGGATAATTTTACTCACCTGACCGTGATGAATTTCATCACCGATAACCTGATTCCGGTTACGATCGGTAACATTATCGGCGGCGGTTTGTTGGTCGGGTTGACATACTGGGTCATTTACCTGCGTGGCAACGACCATCATTAGTCCTTTGATGTTTGTTATACGCAGTAAATAAAAAATCCACTTAAGAAGGTAGGTGTTACATGTCCGAGCTTAATGAAAAGTTAGCCACAGCCTGGGAAGGTTTTACCAAAGGTGACTGGCAGAATGAAGTAAACGTCCGTGACTTCATTCAGAAAAACTACACTCCGTATGAGGGTGACGAGTCCTTCCTGGCTGGCGCGACCGATGCGACCACAGCTCTGTGGGACAGCGTGATGGAAGGCGTTAAACAGGAAAACCGCACTCACGCGCCTGTTGACTTTGACACCTCCGTTGCATCCACCATCACTTCTCACGACGCGGGTTACATCAACAAAGCGCTCGAGAAAATTGTTGGTCTGCAGACTGAAGCTCCGCTGAAACGTGCGATTATCCCGTTTGGCGGCATCAAAATGGTTGAAGGTTCCTGCAAAGCGTACGATCGCGAACTGGACCCGATGCTGAAAAAAATCTTCACCGAATACCGCAAAACCCACAACCAGGGCGTATTCGATGTTTACACCAAAGACATTCTGAACTGCCGTAAGTCTGGCGTTCTGACTGGTCTGCCAGATGCGTATGGCCGTGGCCGTATCATCGGTGACTACCGTCGCGTTGCGCTGTACGGTATCGACTACCTGATGAAAGACAAATACGCTCAGTTCGTCTCTCTGCAGTCCGATCTGGAAAACGGCGTAAACCTGGAAGCAACTATCCGTCTGCGTGAAGAAATCGCTGAACAGCACCGCGCGCTGGGTCAGATCAAAGAAATGGCAGCTAAATACGGTTGCGATATCTCTGGTCCGGCTACCAACGCTCAGGAAGCTATCCAGTGGACCTACTTCGGCTACCTGGCCGCTGTTAAGTCTCAGAACGGTGCAGCAATGTCCTTCGGTCGCGTATCCACCTTCCTGGATGCTTACATCGAACGTGATATCAAAGCAGGCAAAATCACAGAGCTTGACGCTCAGGAAATGATTGACCACCTGGTCATGAAACTGCGTATGGTTCGTTTCCTGCGTACTCCTGAATATGATGAACTGTTCTCTGGTGACCCGATTTGGGCAACTGAATCTATCGGTGGTATGGGCGTTGACGGCCGTACTCTGGTAACCAAAAACAGCTTCCGCTTCCTGAACACCCTGTACACCATGGGTCCTTCTCCGGAGCCGAACATCACCGTTCTGTGGTCTGAAAAACTGCCTCTGAACTTCAAGAAATTCGCCGCTAAAGTGTCCATCGACACCTCTTCTCTGCAGTACGAGAACGATGACCTGATGCGTCCGGACTTCAACAACGACGATTATGCTATCGCTTGCTGCGTAAGCCCGATGGTTGTTGGTAAACAAATGCAGTTCTTCGGTGCGCGTGCAAACCTGGCGAAAACCATGCTGTACGCAATCAACGGCGGCGTTGATGAAAAACTGAAAATCCAGGTTGGTCCGAAATCTGAACCGATCAAAGGCGACGTTCTGAACTTCGACGAAGTGATGGACCGCATGGATCACTTCATGGACTGGCTGGCTAAGCAGTATGTCACCGCGCTGAACGTTATCCACTACATGCACGACAAGTACAGCTACGAAGCCTCTCTGATGGCGCTGCACGACCGTGACGTAATCCGCACCATGGCGTGTGGTATCGCTGGTCTGTCCGTTGCTGCTGACTCCCTGTCTGCAATCAAATATGCGAAAGTTAAACCGATTCGTGACGAAGACGGTCTGGCTGTTGACTTCGAAATCGAAGGCGAATACCCGCAGTTTGGTAACAACGACTCTCGCGTTGATGACATGGCGGTTGACCTGGTAGAACGTTTCATGAAGAAAATTCAGAAACTGAATACTTACCGTAACGCTATCCCGACTCAGTCTGTTCTGACCATCACCTCTAACGTTGTGTATGGTAAGAAAACCGGTAACACCCCAGATGGTCGTCGTGCTGGCGCGCCGTTCGGACCGGGTGCTAACCCAATGCACGGCCGTGACCAGAAAGGTGCTGTTGCCTCTCTGACCTCCGTTGCAAAACTGCCGTTTGCTTACGCTAAAGATGGTATCTCTTACACCTTCTCTATCGTTCCGAACGCACTGGGTAAAGACGACGAAGTTCGTAAGACCAACCTGGCAGGCCTGATGGATGGTTACTTCCATCACGAGTCTTCCATTGAAGGCGGTCAGCACCTGAACGTAAACGTCATGAACCGTGAAATGCTGCTGGACGCGATGGAACACCCGGAAAAATATCCGCAGCTGACCATCCGTGTATCTGGCTACGCAGTACGTTTTAACTCCCTGACTAAAGAACAGCAGCAGGACGTTATTACCCGTACCTTCACTCAGACCATGTAATTCCCTGTCTGACTGAAAAAGCGTACAATAAAGGCTCCACGTAAGTGGGGCCTTTTTAACAGGTAGTCCCCCTACCCGCAGCCTGTTTCGTCAGCTATCTATACTCAATGGATGACTGCCAAAACAGACTCGACACAGTGAACAACTGTGCACTCACACGGCCCCGGATGGGCCACATCTGGAGAAACACCGCAATGTCAGTTATTGGTCGCATTCACTCCTTTGAATCCTGTGGCACCGTTGACGGCCCAGGTATCCGTTTTATTACCTTTTTCCAGGGCTGCCTGATGCGCTGCCTGTACTGCCATAACCGTGATACGTGGGATAAGCACGGCGGTAAAGAAGTGACTGTTGAAGAGTTGATGAAAGAAGTCGTCACCTATCGTCACTTTATGAACGCCTCCGGCGGCGGCGTTACCGCATCCGGCGGTGAGGCTATTCTGCAGGCGGAGTTCGTTCGCGACTGGTTCCGCGCCTGTAGAAAAGAGGGCATTCACACCTGCCTCGACACAAACGGTTTTGTCCGTCGTTACGATCCGGTGATCGATGAGCTGCTGGAAGTGACTGACCTGGTCATGCTTGACCTGAAGCAAATGAATGACGAGATCCACCAGAACCTGGTAGGCGTCTCTAACCATCGCACGCTGGAATTCGCCCGCTACCTGTCCACGAAAAATATTAACGTGTGGATCCGCTACGTCGTCGTACCGGGGTGGTCAGATGATGATGACTCTGCACATCGCCTGGGCGAGTTTACCCGTGATATGGGCAACGTCGAGAAAATTGAGCTGCTGCCGTATCACGAGTTGGGTAAACACAAATGGGTGGCGATGGGTGAAGAGTACAAACTTGATGGCGTTCATCCACCGAAGAAAGAGACCATGGACCGCGTAAAAGGCATTCTCGAGCAGTATGGTCATAAAGTGATGTATTGATATTAATGTATTAAGGAAGCAAAGCATGGATGGCGTTTTGCGATATGGAATGTTCGCGCTTCTGTTTACACGCCACGAAGCTCCGGCCCGGGTTGATCCCGGGCCGGAGCTTCGTTATTTGTATAACGATGACAATACTGAAGAAACCGTCGCGTTCTTCTACGGTAATCCCTTTGCTCGCTGTAATGAATGCAATCCTTACAGCCAAAGCGATATCGACAAACTACGCTCAGCGCCGCTCAGCCCCCGAATAGGCAATATTTATAAAGTTGCTAATAATCAAATCTGCACCGACGCAACTGAGCGTTTCCCCCTTCCCATAATTAGCCAAAAGAGTCACCCAGGGCATATACCGATGATCGTTGATTTAACCGACAGCGAGCAGGTTGCAGCCAGCGTCTACCTGTCAGGCCGTTAAAGGAGATAATTATGCGCTTACTTATTTCAGGGATTTTACTGCTGTCCAGCCAGGGCCTGAACGCCGCCACTCGTTGCGATATTAATGCCATTGTGCAGCACGTGTGGCCAGATGCGAAACCGGCAGCGGAAGGTACGATGATCACCCATGGTAATCAGGTTATCGATATCACGGGCAACTCACCACAAAGCGCAATTTGCCGCGTCTGGCCTGCCCAGTCTGAATTGACACTTGCGGCTGTACCCCTGATGTCCCAGGAGAAAATCGACTATGGACACAATGGCGATCTGGAGTTGCTGGTACTCAACTCCGTCACCCTGGAGGTTAAACAACGATTACTCCTGCCAGAGCGGATGAGTGATGATGCTATCCGCATTACGGGTATCGCCCTTGATACCGCACGCTGGAAAGTGGCTCCCGGCCAAACCGCCTTTGGTCTGCACATCACCCGTAGCGGCAGCTCGCGTGTTAATCCGATTGGTGAAGATGCGCTGTCGTTGTACGTCATTGAAAATGACCAACTACGCCTGGTATTAAAGGGGATCGCGCTGACGGCTAACAGCGGCGAATGGGACGGAAACTGTGCTGGAGAGTTTAACGATATCAAACGTACTCTTGCTATCGCCCCCTCTTCCCATAAGGGTTACGCCGATATCCGTGTCAGCGAAAAAAGTGTGGCATCCACAGCCTTTATTGATGCTAATGGTGAATGTACTGCGAAAGATACACCTGGTAAGGCCACCTGGACCCTGCACTATGACGGGAAACAGTATACCGTCCCACAAACGCTGGCACCGCTGGAGTAAGATCTTCACGACATAAAATTTTCCGACAGCGTATTTGCCGCGTGCTCGACTGAAAAATACGCTTCTTATGCGCTTTGCTGCATTCCGCATAGCGCTCATCCAGTTCCTTCAGCGCATGAAGTAATTCATCCGCAACCATCATCGCACCGGCTATTTCGGCGAAACATACCTGCTGTCCCTTCAGCGCCACTGCAGGTTGTAGATTACAGGCTGAAAAACAAACCTGGTGTCAGGAAAAGTGCCTCGAGCAAATAAATACGTACGGTCATGCTGTATTGCCATGGCCCATCGTAATGCAGCTTTTAGGCTTACTTAAAGACGCCGTTTATCACGGAGGTGACAATCGCGGTACTCAGTGCAATTAACACCAGATCCTCACCGACAATGCGCCATTCATAACCCGGATAAGACGGTAATTGCCCCAGCATTGAAGAAGGCACCATTTTCTTTGCTATCCCCGGCGGCAGAGGCTTACCACGGGCGTAGTTTTTGGCAATGCCGGGGGGAAGCGCTTTATATCCGGTTAAACCGTAATTGAGTGCCAACGACCGTGCGCGATCGTAATTAATCCGAATAGAGACATCATCATCGACGTTCTTTTTATCCGCCTTTGACTTATTCTCATGATTTTGTTTATTTCCATGGTTACCGGAATTTCCATTACCATGGTTGCCGCTATTGCTTTTACCGCCGCTATTCCCATTACCATTGCCAGGATCGGCGATAACCGGAGCAGAAGCGAATGTTAAAGACAACACCACCGCCAACGCGGTAGTGAGGAAACGACGTGTTGACATGATTGCAGCCTTTTAAAAGAGATGCCTGATTGAATTATCGTTTCTCTCAGGAAGTAAACAATACGTAAAACTCTTAGATATGACGGCATAAAAAAAGCCTGTTGTGAACAGGCTTTTTTACATCAGGCATGCGCCACGGGGGTTGGATGCTCGCCAGCCTTGCGCAGTAACATCAACAGATAAATAAACGATACGCTGGCAATCATAATAAACAGCAGATTATCTGAATAATTTTGCATCAGCATCGCCGTAAATGAGGGGCCAAGCAGGCTACCAACGGTATAGCTCAGCAATAACGCCTGATTCATCGCCACAAGTTGGTGCTGTCCGACCTTTTCACAGGCCCATGCCATCGCCACCGGGTAAAGCGTAAAACCGGCTGCACCCAGAATAAACAGCGCTGGCGCCATTGCAGCCTGCATCATCATGGCAAGACTGCCGAGGATCACCACAAAGACCTGGACACGTAAAACCAGCAGTCGACCAAACTTGTCGGCCAGACGGCCAATCGGCCATTGCCCCAGAATACCGGCACTCACTAATACCGCCATCCAGAAACCGATACTGGCGTTGCTGATCCCCTGGTGCTTCAGATAAAGCGGCATCAGACCGTACAGAGAACCCAGCACAATTCCGGAAATAATGCAGCCATTCACGCCCAACCGCGCCTGGCGCAGCTTAAGCATAGAGACAATCGGCGTCGTGCTTTGGTCTTCAGACTGCTGATTCAGAATACGGGTAAAGAGCAGCGGTAAAATCCCAGCCAGAATCATTCCGGTTACCCAGGGCAGCACGTTCATCAGATCCGTCGGCACTTTACTGACCAGCACCTGGCCAAGAAATGTCCCCACGTAATAGACCATCATATAGGCAGCAAGCAACCGGCCACGGTTTCGCGACGTGCCGCTACACATCAGCGCGCTTTCGACAACGACCCAAATCATGGCGCAACCGACGCCCGCGATAAAGCGCCAGGTCATCCAGCTCCAGAATCCCACCATCACGCCCAGCCCTACGCAGCCGACGGCAAAAATCAGCGACGCAATGTAATAGCTGCGATTAAACCCAAGGCGTTTAATTAAATACCCTGTGAGTAATGTCCCGACCAGGTTCCCGGTAAAGTAGGACGAACTGACAATGCCGACCTGCCAGGTCGGCAGTTCTTCCTGGGCGAGCCATAGCGGAACGAGCGTGTTTAATACCGCTATCGCCAGAGTCAATAAAAGCAAGCCACACAGCAACAGCATGACAGGCCGGGTATAGGTGGACATGGATAAAAACCGTGAGGAAGTTCAAATTTCATGCGCATCATGCCACCGGCAAAAACATTGTCAATCGGCGAAATCAGCGGCGTGGCGGGGTTTCTGGGCTATCGATTTGAAATACTGATTCTTAACATGAATGAATGGAAAGTGATAAATCCCAGGTTATTGTTTTAATTGATCTAAGACAAAATTGTCCCGTTTCGTTCAGTCGAAAAATTTCATGATTGAAAATGCCCTATTTTTCGTTCGTTAGACTCCTTGCTGTTAAAAAAGAAAAACCGGGGCAAAAGCCCCGGTTCAGATGATTGACACTCTCTACGCTTAGCTCGCGACCGCCATACCGACCGTCATATGCAAACCGTAGAACACGCCACGACCAATCAACTCCCCCACCAACAGCAGGAGAAACGCGACTGACAGCAGCGGTACTGCGGGTTGATACCCTTTGAGCTGCGGCAGGATCCAGCAGCATAACGCCACAGCCAGCAGCACAATACGCCAGGCCATTAATGAACCGTAATCCGGCACCAGCGCAGATGCCTGCTGAATTGAGCTATGGATCGTCGCCAGTTCAGCGCCCTGCATCACCGACATCATGGCACTGACAACCAGCGCCAGTACAGAAATAACCGGTAACAACCGCATTGCCCATCCGTCCACACCCGCCAGGCGCAGCAGCAGATAACCCAATAACGGACCGCCCATTAACAGCGTCAGGAAGAAGCCTACCGGAGTCCACACACTGTACCAGGTCGGTACGGTGTCGATGGTGTTATACACACGCACCATCATCCAGACAAAGACAACGCCCAGTACCATCGTCGCAACCAGCCACAGATTACGCAGCGCGGGAGAGAGTTTCCTGAGCATAGCCAGCAACCAGCCGATCCCGCCAATGGCAAAGAAGAGAGAGCCACTGGCAATTTCATTACTGAGCGCTGAAGATCCCACACGATTAAGCGAGTTAAAGGCGCGCATCGGTGAGCCCAAATGGAGCATTGAGGCAATAAAACCGATCCCCATCAGCACCCACAGGCCAAACATACAGGCAATGACCCGCTGCTGAGATTCAGCACGCAGATCCCCTTTCATCAGCGCTAATGCCATTACGATAAAACCGCCAGCCACACATTGTCCGAAGACCGTGAAGATCATTAGCGGCCATTCATGCCATCCACTTCCCATCTTACACCTCCTTCGGATTTGCCAGATAACCGGTGGTATCTCCGGTCGGGCGACTATTGGCGTTAGGTTTGATAACGATACATGGCTTCGTGAAATGCGCGCCCGGTAACGGTGCGACTGCGGCCAGTTCGCCATGTTTTTTACGCAACTCGTCAATCGGGCCGAAGTCCAGCGCGCGCAGCGGGCAGGACTCCACGCAGATCGGTTTTTTGCCGTCGGCGACACGGTCGTGACAACCATCGCACTTGGTCATGTGGCCTTTAGCGGCATTGTATTGCGGTGCGCCGTACGGGCAGGCCATATGGCAATAACGGCAACCGATGCAGACATCTTCGTCCACCACCACAAAACCGTCTTCACGTTTATGCATCGCACCGCTTGGGCAGACCTTGGTACAGGCCGGATCTTCACAGTGGTTGCAGGCGATGGAGAGATAATAGGCAAAGACATTCTGGTGCCATACGCCGTTATCTTCCTGCCAGTCGCCGCCGGCATACTCGTAAATACGACGGAAACTGACGTCCGGGGTTAAATCTTTGTAGTCTTTGCAAGCCAGTTCGCAGGTTTTGCAACCGGTGCAACGGCTGGAATCAATAAAAAATCCATACTGGGTTGTCATCGGTTACTCCTTAGACCTTTTCAACCTGAACGAGGTTGGTATGTGACGGATTCCCCTTCGCAAGAGGCGACGGACGCTGCGTTGTCAGAACGTTAATACACCCGCCCTGATCTACGCGTTTCGCATCCGGGTCATACCAGGCCCCTTCACCCAGGGCGACAACGCCTGGCATCATACGCGGCGTGACTTTGGCTTCGATATGAAGCTCACCACGGCCATTGAAGATACGTACCTTCTCTCCGTTTTTGATGCCACGTTTTTGCGCATCCATCGGGTTAATCCACATTTCCTGGCGGCAGGACGCTTTCAGCACATCCACGTTGCCGTAAGTTGAGTGCACGCGAGACTTGTAGTGGAAGCCCGTCAACTGCAGCGGATAGTCTTTGGTCAACGGATCGTTGTAGCTTTCAAAACCCGGCGCATAGATCGGCAGCGGATCGATCACATCACCTTCAGGCAATTCCCAGCTCGCTGCAATCTCTGCCAGCGCCTGCGAGTAGATCTCGATTTTACCGGACGGTGTCGTCAGTGGATTAGCCTGTGGGTCTTCACGGAACGCTTTGTACGCCACGTGATGTCCTGCAGGATCGCGCTGTTTAAAGATCCCTTGCTTGCGGAACTCTTCAAATGACGGAAGTTCCGGCATGGCTTTGCGCGACTGCTCGTACAAATAGCGCATCCACCCTTCCTGGGTACGCCCTTCAGTAAACTGCTGCTCTACCCCCAGACGTTTTGCCAGCTCGCTGGTCATCTGGTAGATCGTCTTACATTCAAAACGGGGCTTGATGGCCTCATCGGTGAAAATCACATACGACATATTCCCGCAGGAGGCATCCAGCGCAAAGTCCATCTGTTCGGATGCCGTGCAGTCAGGCAGCAAAATATCGGCATATTTCGCTGAAGAGGTCATATGGCAGTCGATGACAACAATCATTTCGCACTTCTTGTCATCCTGGAGAATTTCATGCGTGCGGTTGATTTCCGAGTGCTGGTTGATAAGACAGTTGCCCGCGTAGTTCCAGATCATTTTGATCGGCACATCAAGCTTGTCTTTACCACGCACACCGTCGCGCAGCGCGGTCATTTCAGGACCGCGTTCAATCGCATCCGTCCACATGAACATCGAAATACTGGTTTCTACCGGGTTTTCCAGCGTCGGCATACGTTCAAACGGAATGCTATAAGAACCTTCGCGCGCACCGCTGTTACCACCGTTAATACCAACGTTGCCGGTTAGTATCGCCAGCATGGAAATGGCACGCGTCGCAATTTCACCATTCGCATGGCGCTGCGGCCCCCAACCTTGCGAAATATAGGCCGGTTTAGCACTGCCGATTTCACGGGCCAGTTTCACAATTCGCTCAGCCGGAATACCGGTAATTTGCGCTGCCCATTCAGGCGTTTTCGCTATACCGTCTTTACCTTGCCCCAGAATATAAGCCTTATAGTGGCCATTTTTCGGCGCACTGGCAGGTAAGGTTTTTTCGTCGTAACCCACACAATATTTGTCGAGGAACGGCTGATCGACCATGTCTTCGGTAATCAGTACGTACGCCAGCGCATTAACCAACGCCGCGTCGGTACCCGGACGAATCGGGATCCATTCATCCTCTCGCCCTGCCCCCGTATCGGTGTAGCGCGGGTCGACGATGATCATTCGTGCATTTGATTTCTGACGCGCCTGTTCGAGGTAATAGGTTACCCCGCCCCCGCTCATGCGGGTTTCGCCAGGGTTATTACCAAACAGGACGACGAGCTTACTGTTCTCAATATCAGAAGGGCTGTTGCCATCCGCCCAGCCGCCGTAGGTGTAATTCAGTCCGGCTGCAATTTGCGCAGAAGAATAATCCCCATAATGGTTCAGATACCCACCGCAGCAGTTCATCAGACGCGCAACCAGCGTTTTGCCTGGCGGCCATGAACGCGTCATCGTACCGCCGAGCGTACCGGTACCATAGTTCAGATAGATCGACTCGTTGCCATAGTCTTTAATCAAACGTTGCATATTGGTCGTGATGATCTCGTAGGCTTCATCCCAGCTAATACGCTCGAATTTGCCTTCGCCGCGCTTGCCTACACGTTTCATCGGATATTTCAGGCGGTCGGGATTGTAGACACGTCGACGCATAGAGCGTCCACGCAGGCAGGCACGTACCTGATGCAATCCTTCGTAATCATCATCACCGGTATTATCGGTTTCAACGTACTTGATTTCCCCATCCACCACATGCATACGCAGTGGACAGCGGCTACCACAGTTTACCGTACAGGCGCTCCAGACCACTTTTTCGCTGGACTGAGCCGGGCTGATTGCTTCAGCGGCATTCGCGATTCGGGTAAATGGCAGGGTGAACGCGCTACTGGCTATTGCCAGTCCGCCTATCGCCGTCGTTTTTACCAAACCGCGACGACTCACCTCAGTTGCCAGTACGGCATCGGGGATCTTAGTTTTCATAATGGCTCACTCTGCTGCTCACATAACAAAGGCAAAACTTCGTTGTGTAGTTATTTATATATCGACATCATCGCTATATAGTTTTGTATATAATGAGTGTGATGAAATTCAGCGAAATCTGCTGAGTTTCATACGAAGCCAGTATTACCTCTAAGGGGGTATGGATTATTGTTCGGTATCAAACGGACATAAAAAAAGCGCCCTTAGGCGCTTTTTTAACTCAAAGAAAGCAGTATTAGCCGATATATTCCAGTCCGTTCATATACGGACGCAATACTTCCGGCACCGCAATGCGGCCATCTGCCTGCTGATAGTTTTCCATTACCGCCACCAGCGTACGGCCAACGGCCAGACCAGAACCGTTCAGTGTATGAACCAGACGGGTCTTTTTGTCAGACTTGTTGCGGCAACGCGCCTGCATACGGCGAGCCTGGAAATCCCAGACGTTAGAGCAGGAAGAGATCTCGCGATAGGTATCCTGAGCCGGGATCCACACTTCCAGATCGTAGGTCTTGCATGCGCCGAAGCCCATGTCACCGGTACACAGAACAATTTTGCGATACGGCAGACCCAGCAACTGAAGCACTTTCTCAGCATGGCCGGTCATCTCTTCCAGTGCGTCCATGGAATCTTCCGGACGAACGATCTGTACCATTTCAACTTTGTCGAACTGGTGCATACGGATCAGACCACGCGTGTCACGACCGTAAGAACCCGCTTCGGAACGGAAGCACGGCGTATGCGCGGTCATTTTGATCGGCAGGTCGTCTTCGTCGATGATTTCATCGCGCACCAGGTTGGTTAGCGGCACTTCTGCAGTCGGGATCAGCGCATAGTTGCTGCTGTCGGATTCTTCTTCCAGCGGACGCGTATGGAACAGATCGCCGGCAAATTTCGGCAACTGACCGGTACCGTACAGCGTGTCGTGGTTCACCAGATACGGTACATAGTTTTCGCTGTAACCGTGCTGTTCAGTGTGCAGATCCAGCATGAACTGCGACAGTGCGCGGTGCATACGGGCGATCTGACCTTTCATCACCACAAAGCGAGAGCCGGTAAGTTTAACCGCAGCAGCGAAATCGAGACCGCTGTGCATTTCGCCCAGGGTAACGTGGTCGCGAACGTCGAAATCGAATTGACGCGGGGTGCCCCAGCGGCTGACTTCAACGTTGTCGTTTTCGTCTTTACCGACCGGTACGTCATCGTGAGGGATGTTCGGGATGGTCAGCGCGATATCGCGGATTTCCGCCAGCAGCACATCCAGCTCAGATTTCGCGGCATCAAGCTGCTCACCGAGTTTGTTCACTTCCAGGCGTAATGGCTCGATATCTTCCCCGCGCGCTTTCGCCTGGCCAATGGATTTCGATCGCGAGTTGCGCTCTGCCTGCAGGTTTTCGGTTTCTACCTGCAGTACTTTACGACGCTCTTCAAGAGCGCGAAGTTTATCTACATCCAGCTTAAAGCCCCGGCGTGCCAGTTTTTCTGCGACTGCGTCTGGCTCGGTACGCAGCAGATTGGGATCGAGCATGCTTATCCTGTGCTTATCGAATTAAAAAAGGGAATGCAACCGCAGCCTGCGGTTGCAAAGATACATTGCCAACATTACCGCAACGCCTGCGCTAGCGGTAGCGTTTTGTGCGGCTATTTTGATCCTGTTCAGCGAGCCAGGCGAGCTTTTCGCCAATCTTACCTTCAAGACCCCGTTTAGTCGGATGGTAATAGCGCGTTTGTGCCATTTCAGCCGGGAAATACTCTTCACCTGCGGCGTACGCGTTGGGCTCATCATGGGCATAGCGATACTCCTGCCCATACCCCATTTCTTTCATCAGTTTAGTCGGTGCATTACGCAGGTGAACCGGCACGTCGTAATCCGGGCGTTCACGTGCATCGGCCATCGCGGCTTTGAAAGCGGTATAAACAGCATTACTTTTTGGCGCACAGGCCAGGTAGACAATCGCCTGCGCAATCGCACGTTCGCCTTCTGCCGGGCCAACGCGGGTGAAACAGTCCCATGCGGAGATCGCCACCTGCATGGCGCGTGGGTCGGCATTACCCACATCTTCAGACGCAATAGCCAGAAGACGACGCGCCACGTACAGCGGATCGCCACCGGCAGTAATGATACGCGCATACCAGTAGAGCGCCGCATCCGGGGCGCTGCCGCGAACAGATTTATGCAATGCGGAGATAAGGTCGTAAAAGCGGTCACCTTTGTTATCAAAGCGCGCGCTGCGCTCCCCGGCAATCTCTGTCAGTAACGCAGGCTGAAGAACACGTTTTCCACTGGCATCGACTTCCGCCATGTCCGCCATCATTTCAAGCGTATTTAGCGCACGACGCGCATCGCCGTTAACCAGTTCGGCTATCGCCCTGCATGTTTCATCCGGCAGGACGATATCCTGACCGCCATAGCCACGTGCTTTGTCTTCCATCGCCTGGCTCAGCACCTGCTCAATATCGTCGGTGGTCAGCGATTTCAACAAATAGACACGCGCTCGCGACAACAACGCGGAGTTCAGCTCAAAGGAAGGGTTTTCAGTTGTGGCGCCGATAAAGGTGATAGTGCCATCTTCAATATGCGGCAGAAACGCATCCTGCTGGCTTTTATTGAAGCGGTGAACTTCGTCGACAAACAGGATCGTGCGACGGCCCGCGTTACGGTTCTGGCGAGCACGTTCAATGGCTTCGCGGATCTCTTTCACGCCAGAAGTGACAGCCGAAATACGTTCGACATCAGCATTGGCATAACGGGCGATCACTTCGGCAAGGGTGGTTTTTCCCGTGCCAGGCGGCCCCCACAGGATCATGGAGTGCAGATGACCCGCCTCGATGGCGCGAGGTAATGGCTTACCCGCAGCCAGCAGATGCTGCTGACCAATATACTGTGCTAAATTTTCTGGCCGCATACGCGCGGCCAGTGGCTGAAAAGTATTATCAGAAAAATCGAGCGACAGATTGCTCACTCACAGGCCTCTACTTACGTTGGTCGTCTACCGTTACGCCTTGCGGAGGGGTAAAGGTAAATTTCGATGCTTCTACAGCGCCATTCTGCTGAGACTTCAGCTGATAGTTGCTGCGCTGACCATCTTGCTCTACCGCACTAAACTGATGAATGGTGCCGTCACGCCCGACATTGATGGTGAACTGCTTCAGGTTACCGTTGCTGGTTTTCGGCGTCAGGACGAAGTCATCGCCGTTTTGCTTAATGTTGTATTGCTGCCAGTCGCTGGACTGGTTGCGGGCAATCAGCATAAACGGCGTATTGCCTGTCGCATCCTTCAACCAGGTCGCCGTTGCCTGCTCGACAAAGGGGTTAAAGAACCACAGCGTTTTACCGTCAGACACCAGAATGCTCTCGTCAGGCTGCGTCATATGCCAGTTAAACAGATTTGGGCGCTTGACCCATAAATCCCCCTGGCCTTCCTGCACTGCTGCACCGCTACCGTCGGTCACTTTCTGAGTGAAACTGGCGTGGAAGCTGCTGACTTTATCCAGACGACTTTTCAGATCGCTGGCGGCATCGGCCCATACGCTGCTCACGACAAAGCTTGAGAGTAATGCACAGGTGATTGCGATTTTTTTCATTGTTATTCCTCAAAATACGTCACTCCCGATGGGGAGATCCCTCTGCTATCCATTCCAGGCCAAAAATCAGCATGAGGAAAGAAGAAAATACTGAATTCTTATTTATTTACCGAACTTTGCAATCAATCAAAGGGAGGCGGAGCCAACACTTCACGATTGCCGTTATGACCTTGTTCGCTGACGATCCCTTGCGCCTCCATCTGCTCGATGATGCGCGCCGCACGGTTATAGCCAATGCGGAACTGGCGCTGTACGCCGGAGATCGACGCTTTACGTTTTTGGGTCACAAAATTCACGGCCTGATCGAATAAGGGATCCAGCTCTTCGCCACCGTCTAAGCCGCCACCGCCGCCTTCACTTTCGCTATCGGAGGTGATGCCGTCGACGTACTGTGGACGACCACGCGCTTTCCAGTCCTGCACGACAGCGTGAACTTCTTCATCGCGAACGAACGCGCCGTGAACACGTACAGGCGTGCTAGAGTTCGGGGCGGAGTAAAGCATATCCCCCATTCCGAGCAACGATTCCGCGCCACCCTGGTCGAGAATAGTACGGGAGTCGATCTTGCTCGACACTGTAAACGCGATACGCGTTGGGATGTTCGCTTTAATCAGGCCGGTAATAACATCAACCGACGGACGCTGCGTAGCCAGCACCAGGTGGATACCCGCAGCGCGCGCTTTCTGCGCCAGACGTGCGATCAGCTCTTCCACTTTTTTGCCGACGGTCATCATCAGGTCAGCAAATTCATCCACCAGCACAACGATATACGGCAGTTTTTCCAACACCGGATGCGTGACATCCATGCTGTCGCCCGGTTTCCAGTATGGGTCCGGAATCGGACGGCCCATGCGTTTCGCTTCGGCAATCTTCTCGTTGTAACCCGCCAGGTTACGCACGCCCAACGCTGACATCAGCTTGTAGCGGCGTTCCATCTCGTTGACGCTCCAGCGCAGGGCGTTGGCGGCATCTTTCATGTCGGTAACCACTTCCGTTAACAGATGCGGTATACCTTCATAAACCGAGAGCTCCAGCATTTTCGGGTCGATCATGATAAAACGAACGTCTTCAGGCTGTGCTTTGTAGAGCATGCTGAGGATCATGGCGTTCACACCGACCGATTTACCGGAACCGGTAGTACCGGCAACCAGAAGGTGCGGCATTTTCGCCAGGTCAGCCACCACGGGATCACCGGCGATGTCTTTACCCAACACCACAGAGAGCGGCGACGGGTTATCACGGAAGCGCGCGCAGTCGAGCACTTCACGCAGATAAACGGTCTGGCGTTTTTTGTTCGGCAATTCCAGACCTACGTAAGGTTTACCTGGAATCACTTCCACTACGCGCACCGCGACGGTAGACAGCGAGCGGGCCAAATCGCGCGACAGGTTGGAAATACGCGCCGCTTTCACACCCGGCGCCAGGTTCAGTTCGAAGCGGGTGATTACCGGACCCGGTGAGTAGTTCACAACATCCGCTTTAATGCGGAAATCCGCCAGTCGAGCTTCGACCAGGCGTGCCATTTGCTCAAGCGCAAAGGTATCCACTGGCTCAATTTCCGTTGGCGGCGGCGTCAGCAAATCTAACGACGGCAGCGGCGTGGTCGGTTTAAGCGCCGGGCGACCGTCACCGTTACGCATCAGCAGCGGATGAATCAGGCTTTCTTTTGGCTGCGCAACAGGCTGTTGTGGCTGCTGGTACTGCGGCGGCTGCGCAACAGGCTGCTGTGGCTGCTGATACTGCGGCGGTTGAACAACAGGCTGATGTGGCTGTTGATACTGCGGCGGTTGAACAACAGGCTGATGTGGCTGTTGATACTGGGGCGGTTGTGCAACAGGCTGCTGATATTGCGGTTGTTGAACAGACGCAGACTCCGGCATCACACCTGGCGTAAACAACGGCTCATGCGGGCCCTCATCCACCAATGTTTTCATCGGTGAGAACTCAAAATCATCCAGCGAGAATGGATTCGCGCCTGAGGGTTGTTCGCCGGAATAACGTTGTTGCTGTGAAGAGGCAAACTGACGCGCCAGCTCGGCTTCAGCGCGGGCATCTTCGTCTTCCGGTTGAGAACCATCGTGCTGATATTCTTCGCCATAACGATGCTGCTGCGATTGTGCAAACTGGCGAGCCAGTTCATCTTGCTGCATCGCCTCGATTTCATCTTCAGAGTACTGCGTATCAGAATCGAGACGCTCCGCCTCACGCGCTTTCTCTTCCGCCATGCGTTGAGACGGTAATTTGATGCCATACGATGCCAGCTCACGGCGTGTTGGTACACGCACACGATTTGGTCGCGGTAACTGCGGTCCAATACCTTCTTTAACCTGCGGGCGTGGCGCGCCATCCCCCGCAAGACTAAATACTGGTGCTGCCGCAGCGGCTACCGCCCCTGCCGCCAACGTTGCGTCTTTCACGCCTGCCGCTAATGGTGCAGCTGCGACAATTGATTCTACTGGAGGAATAGCCGCCGTCACGGGTGAAGAATACTTCACCGGCTCAGGTTCGTTCACTGGCTCAGGAATTGGCTGATACCACGCCGCAAGTTGCTCACGCTCACGCGCACGCTTTTCTTCCACTTCTTCAAAATAGTAAAGCGGTGGGCGTGCAGGTTTAGATTCTTCAACCTCTGGCTCTGGCTCAACGGCAATGGGTTCCGGTTGATGAACAGGCTCAGAGGAATGCACCGGCTCTTGTGGGTAAACCGGTTCAGGTTGCCAGCTTTGCTCCGCAACGGCTTCTTGTGGCTGCCATGGCGTTTGCGGTTGCGGCGCTACAGGCTGTTCGTAGCCAGGTTCCGCAACTGGTGGCGCATAATAGTGCGGCTCAGGTTCAACTGGCGCAGGTTGCTGCCAGGGTTCATGAGCAGGAACCTGTGGTTGACCATATTGCGACGGTTGCGGATACCCTTCCGGCGCTGGGGCAATAACGGTGTCGGTATATTCCGGACCTGGTACAGATTGCCATTGCATCTCAGGTGCAGCGGGTACAGGTTCGGCACCGGGAATCGACGGTGTTTGCAGCGCGGGATCGGCAGGCGCAGCCCAGGCTTGCGTAGCCGCTGTCGCCACGGCGGCGGCAGCTACCGGTTCGGTGACCGAGTGACCATTGAGCAACGGATCATATTCATCATACTCAGGCTGAGTCGCACGATGCCCGGAGAAAAGCACGTCGTTAGGATCGGCAGGTACGCCACGCGCGCTGTATTCAATTTCCTCTTCATCATCCATGCGTTTGCCGGAAAATAGCGCCGCATCGGTATGACGACCGCGTGGGTTGGTAAACTTCTCTGCCAGACGTTTGCGTCGCGCCAATGCACCCCGGAGAATACGTGCGCGTCGGGACTCTCGTTTGACGCCATAAGGTTCATCGGCAAACTCGTCGTCATCTTCATACTCTTCATCATCGACCCACGTATCATCACGACGGGTACGATTACTGGCGAATGTCAGAAGATTGAGCAGCCATCCGCCTAATTTTTCGGCAATGCTGACCCATGACCACCCTGTAAACAGCGTCAGGCCGGCGGCCCAGATGCACAATAACGCAATGGTTCCCCCACTGCTGTGCAGCAAAGGTTGAAGCGTCGTGCTCAGCAGACTGCCAATCACGCCGCCAGAGGCAAAATACCAGATGTCATCAGCATTAATTGCCGCAAGACCGCAGGAGGTCAGAATGAGCGCCAGCACGCCAATCACGCGCAACGACACGGCAAAATAATCGATATATTCGTCGCTGGCCTGATGTCGCCAGGCAAACCAGCATCCCCCCACCATAATGACCGGGATGGTGTAAGCCATTACGCCGAAAATGAAGAACAAGGTGTCAGCCAGCCAGGCTCCCGGCATGCCGCCCAGATTATGGATAGGTTCGTGCCATGCAGTCTGCGACCAACTGGGATCTGAGGGATTAAAACTCAGTAAGGCAGCCATCAACCAGACGGCAAAAAGGGCAATAAGGATCAGCAACGCTTCCAGAAGTCGGCGCCCGCTGCTTAACTTTGTCAATGTGACTTCTTTGTCTTCAGTGTATTCCTGGCTCAAAAAAGGCTCTCCAGGTTTCAGGCTTTTCCTGCCCGATGCTAAAACGGACAACAGCACCGGGTTGCCCCGGCACTGTTGCTGTATGGATTAACAGGAGTGTAATCAAACTGCGTCGATTTTGCACCTGTTCCGTGTTAGCGCGTCTTAATTACCAGACGATTGCTCTGTTTTACTTCTTCCATCACCACATAGGTACGTGTGTCATTCACGCCAGGCAGACGCAGCAGGGTTTCCCCCAGCAGCTTACGATAGGCAGACATATCCGGCACGCGTGTTTTCAACAGGTAGTCGAAGTCACCGGAAACTAAATGACACTCTTGAATTTCTTCAAGTTTTTGTACTGCGGTGTTAAATTGCTCAAACACATCCGGCGCACCACGATTCAGAGTAATCTCAACAAAAACCAGAAGTGATGCATCCAGATAATGCGGGTTTAACAGTGCTGTATAGCCCTGAATAAATCCCTGTCTTTCCAGCCGACGAACACGCTCAAGGCAGGGTGTCGGTGAAAGTCCAACTCGTTTAGAAAGCTCGACGTTCGAAATACGGCCATCCTTTTGCAACTCATTAAGAATGTTGCGATCGATGCGGTCGAGATCTTTGCCAGGGCGCTTCTTGCTATCTACCATTATTATTGTCTCTCTGTATTCCTTCCCTACTCCTGCCTGACTCTTTGCACATCACTGTTTAGAGCCTATGCCCATCACAATAGACCGAAACCCAGAGGGATTAACGGCGCGCAATGCCGGGTCTATAGTGAGAAGACCGTTGCCTGATGGCCGCTATCGATATCACGAATGGCGTCTGTCCACACCATGCGTAGATTTCGCTAGCCGGTAAACATGGTATTTACATGCATGGTTATGCATCACACACATATCACTGTTTTCTTCTTCAATGAATGTTTTCGCAAAACAGCAGGGGATTGTCAAAGCAAAACATCGATTTTTAGTACAACATGCCAATTATTCATTGGGAGCGGTCGTTAATCGTCATTTTATCACCTTATAACAGCCCTATTTTAAGTAGAAATCATTATAGTAGCGCCCACACCATGGCCTCTCATTGGTTCCTGCTATTACACAAATTGTTAACAAAATCGCTATACTCTTTTTTTACGCCACCAAATTCCCTACAATCCTGCCCATAGCCTGCCAACAACTATGGGGATCTCATGGGCACGACCAAACACAGTAAACTGCTTATTCTTGGTTCAGGACCAGCGGGATATACCGCTGCGGTCTACGCTGCGCGTGCAAACCTGCAACCGGTCCTGATCACCGGTATGGAAAAAGGCGGTCAGCTGACCACCACGACCGAAGTGGAAAACTGGCCAGGCGATCCAAACGACCTGACGGGGCCGCTGTTGATGGAACGCATGCATGAACATGCGACAAAATTTGATACTGAGATAATTTTTGATCATATCAATAAGGTGGACTTGCAGAACCGTCCGTTCCGTCTGACTGGCGACAATGGCGAATACACCTGTGATGCGCTGATCATCGCTACCGGGGCTTCCGCTCGCTATCTCGGCTTGCCATCAGAAGAAGCGTTCAAGGGACGCGGCGTTTCCGCCTGCGCCACCTGTGACGGTTTCTTCTATCGCAATCAAAAAGTCGCGGTCATCGGCGGTGGCAACACGGCTGTTGAAGAAGCGTTGTACCTGGCGAATATCGCCTCTGAAGTCCATCTGATTCACCGTCGCGACAGTTTCCGTGCAGAAAAAATCCTGATCAAACGTCTGATGGATAAAGTCGAAAACGGCAATATCGTGCTGCATACCCACCGTACGCTTGAAGAAGTGACTGGCGATCAGATGGGCGTTACTGGCCTGCGCCTGCGCGATACGCATAACACCGACAACATTGAATCGCTGGACGTTGCGGGCCTGTTCGTTGCCATCGGCCACAGCCCGAATACCGCTATTTTCGACGGTCAGCTTGAGCTGGAAAATGGCTACATCAAAGTTCAGTCAGGCATTCACGGTAATGCCACGCAAACCAGCATTCCGGGTGTCTTTGCGGCTGGCGACGTGATGGACCACATTTACCGCCAGGCGATTACGTCTGCGGGAACAGGTTGCATGGCGGCGCTGGATGCAGAGCGTTATCTCGACGGTTTAGCCGACGCTGGCAAATAAGTTTACAAATCATCAACAAAAGTAAAAAAGGCGACTATAAGTCGCCTTTATTTTTGCCCCGTTGTAACATTGCCCTGCCTAAAATTCTGATAACTCACCTGCTAAGCGTGCAATGAATAAAACCCGTCAAAAAGAGTTAACTCGCTGGTTAAAACAGCAAAGCGTCCTCTCCCAGCGCTGGCTGAACATTTCTCGTCTGTTGGGATTTGTCAGCGGCTTATTGATTGTCGCTCAAGCCTGGATCATGGCGCGTATTCTGCAGCATATGATTATGGAGAACATTCCTCGTGAAGCCCTCCTCCTCCCTTTTATCGTTCTGGCACTGATTTTTATCCTGCGCGCCTGGGTCGTCTGGCTGCGTGAACGGGTCGGTTTTCATGCCGGGCAGCATATCCGCTTCGAAATACGTCGCCAGGTGTTGGACCGTCTGCAACAGGCGGGACCGGCGTGGATTCAGGGAAAGCCTGCGGGAAGCTGGGCGACGCTGGTGCTTGAACAGATTGACGATATGCACGATTACTATGCGCGCTATCTTCCACAAATGGCGCTTGCCGTCTGCGTGCCACTGCTGATCGTCGCCGCCATTTTTCCAACCAACTGGGCTGCCGCGCTGATCCTGCTCGGAACGGCGCCGCTGATTCCGTTATTCATGGCGATGGTTGGCATGGGGGCCGCAGATGCCAACCGCCGTAACTTCCAGGCGCTTGCACGTCTGAGCGGTCATTTTCTCGATCGCTTGCGCGGTATGGAAACGTTACGCATTTTTGGGCGTGGGGAAGCCGAAACTGAAAGCATTCGCGCTGCGTCGCAGGATTTTCGCCAACGCACCATGGAGGTCTTGCGCCTCGCCTTTTTATCTTCGGGCGTTCTGGAATTCTTTACCTCGCTTTCTATCGCGCTGGTCGCTGTCTACTTCGGTTTTTCTTATCTTGGCGAACTTAACTTCGGGCACTATGGCACCAGCGTCACGCTTGCCGCCGGTTTCCTGGCGCTGATTCTTGCCCCTGAGTTCTTTCAGCCTTTACGCGATCTTGGCACGTTTTATCACGCTAAAGCTCAGGCCGTGGGTGCGGCTGACAGCCTGAAAACGTTTATGGAAACGCCCCTCGCCCACCCGGAACGTGGCGATATTGAGCTGGCGACGAAAGACCCTGTCTCGATTGAAGCCCGGGACCTTATTATCACCTCCCCGGAAGGTAAAACTCTCGCCGGTCCGTTGAATTTCTCACTGCCAGCGGGCCACCGTGCGGTGCTGGTCGGGCGCAGCGGTTCAGGGAAAAGTTCTCTGCTGAATGCGCTGTCCGGTTTTCTCTCCTACCAGGGGTCATTGCGTGTTAACGACATTGAACTGCGCGATTTGTCTCCTGACTCCTGGCGTAAGCAGCTTTCCTGGGTCGGGCAAAATCCGCAACTCCCTGCGGCAACATTGCGGGAAAATGTGCTGTTAGCGCGTCCGAATGCCACTGAGCAAGAGCTCAAAGCCGCGCTCGACAACGCCTGGGTCAGTGAGTTTCTGCCGATGCTGCCACAAGGCCTGGACACACCAACGGGCGATCAGGCCGGTCGACTTTCCGTCGGTCAGGCGCAACGCGTTGCGGTTGCTCGCGCGTTGTTGAACCCGTGCAAACTGCTGTTGCTTGATGAACCCGCAGCCAGCCTGGACGCACACAGCGAACAGCGCGTTATGCAGGCATTGAACGCCGCGTCCCGACGCCAGACTACCTTGATGGTCACCCACCAGCTCGAAGATCTGGTCGACTGGGATACCATTTGGGTGATGCAGGACGGGCACATTGTCGAACACGGCCACTATACCCAACTCAGTACCGCCAACGGGCCGTTTGCCACGTTATTGGCTCACCGTCAGGAGGACATCTGAATGCGCGCCTTGCTCCCCTATTTAGCGCTCTACAAGCGCCATAAATGGATGTTAACGCTCGGGATCGTACTGGCGATCGTCACGCTGCTGGCCAGCATTGGGCTGTTGACGCTCTCCGGCTGGTTCCTGTCCGCTTCCGCCGTCGTGGGTGTTACCGGCCTTTACAGTTTTAACTATATGCTGCCTGCCGCAGGCGTACGCGGTGCGGCGATTACCCGTACTGCGGGTCGCTATTTTGAACGCTTAGTGAGCCACGACGCGACGTTTCGCGTCTTGCAGCATCTGCGAATTTATACCTTCAGCAAACTGTTACCGCTCTCTCCGGCGGGACTTGCCCGTTATCGCCAGGGAGAGTTGCTTAACCGCGTGGTTGCCGATGTCGATACCCTCGATCATCTCTATTTGCGCGTCATCTCTCCAATAGTGGGCGCCTTTGTGGTGATTCTGGTCGTCACCCTGGGCCTGAGCTTTCTCGATGTCACCCTCGCGATAACGCTCGGGGGGGTTATGTTGCTGACCTTGTTCATTCTGCCTCCGCTGTTTTACCGCGCGGGGAAGAGTACCGGACAGAGCCTGACCCACCTGCGTGGACAGTATCGCCAGCAGCTCACCGCCTGGCTGCAAGGACAAGCGGAATTGACGATCTTTGGCGCCAGCGATCGCTACCGGGCACAGATGGAAAGTACAGAATTGCAGTGGCATGAAGCCCAACGCCACCAGTCTGAACTGACCGCACTGTCTCAGGCCGTCATGCTGCTGATTGGCGCGATGGCGGTCATGTTAATGCTGTGGATGGCCTCCGGCGGCGTGGGTGGCAACGACAAACCCGGTGCCCTGATCGCACTCTTCGTCTTTTGCGCGCTGGCGGCATTTGAGGCGCTGGCTCCTGTAACAGGAGCGTTCCAGCATCTTGGTCAGGTTATCGCCTCTGCGCTACGTATTACCGATCTCACCGAACAGAAGCCCGAGGTGGAATTTCCAGATACGGATTCAGCGGTGCCAGAGCAGGTGACGCTGACGATGCGTGATATTTCGTTCAGCTACCCTGAGCAGACGCAAAAAGCGCTGGAATCCCTCTCGCTGCACGCGAACCCTGGCGAGCATATTGCCATTCTTGGGCGTACAGGCTGCGGAAAATCGACGCTATTGCAGTTACTGACCCGGGCGTGGGACCCGCAGCAGGGCGAGATCCTCATCAACAATCAGCCGATTTCTGAACTTAACGAAGCAACGCTACGCGCCACCATCAGCGTCGTACCGCAGCGCGTACATCTGTTCAGCGCCACACTGCGTGACAACCTTCTGCTGGCGGCCCCTAATGCCAGTGACGAAGCGCTGTCAGAAATGCTGTGCCGTGTCGGTCTGGAGAAATTACTCGACGATGGCGGGCTTAATAGCTGGTTAGGCGAAGGGGGCCGTCAGTTATCCGGCGGTGAACTTCGCCGTCTGGCTATCGCCCGCGCATTATTGCACGACGCCCCGCTGATGTTGCTGGATGAACCGACCGAGGGGTTAGACGCCACAACCGAAAGCCAAATGCTTGAATTGCTTGCTGATGTTATGCGAAACAAAACGCTGTTAATGGTCACACACCGCCTGCGCGGGCTGTCGCGTTTTGATCAAATAATAGTGATGGACAACGGGCAAATTATTGAGCAAGGTAATCACGCAGATCTGTTAGCCAGGCAGGGTCGTTATTACCAGTTTAAGCAACGTCTGTAAGCTATTATTGAACGATCCGACTTGCGTACTGGAGTTGTGCTGTCATGCGCCTGGTTCAGCTTTCTCGCCACTCAATAGCCTTCCCTTCCCCGGAAGGCGCTTTGCGCGAGCCCAATGGGTTATTAGCCCTTGGGGGCGATCTTAGCCCCGCCCGCTTATTAATGGCGTACCAGCGGGGCATATTTCCGTGGTTTTCGCCTGGCGATCCGATTCTCTGGTGGTCCCCCGACCCTCGCGCTGTTTTATGGCCGGAACATTTTCATCTCAGCCGCAGCATGAAGCGTTTTCACAAGCACTCGCCCTATCGGGTGACGCTGAATTATGCGTTTGATCAGGTCATTGAAGGCTGTGCCAACGATCGTGAGGAAGGAACATGGATAACGCGCGATGTGGTGGAGGCTTATCATCGTCTACATGAATTGGGCCATGCGCACTCCATTGAAGTATGGCGCCACAATGAATTAGTGGGCGGAATGTACGGCGTATCGCAAGGCACCCTTTTTTGCGGTGAGTCGATGTTCAGCCGCCAGGAAAATGCCTCCAAAACAGCACTGCTTGTTTTTTGCACTGAATTTCGCCGTCAGGGGGGAAAACTGATCGACTGCCAGGTGCTCAATAGCCATACCGCGTCGCTGGGGGCCGTGGAAATAGCCCGTCGTGAATACCTTGAACACCTCAGTATAATGCGCCCGCAGCGGCTGCCAGCCCTTTTTTGGGTGCCTCGCACGTTATTTTCGCCTCAGGAGTGAATGTTTTCGGCACATTTTTTGTTGCGGTGTTATAATTGTGCCGCAGAGCAGGTTATGCCCATTACCCCGCCGCCGTTAAGGAACAGTTCGCGTCAGGTAACGCCCATCGTTTATCTCATCGCTCCCTTATACGTTGCGCTTTTAGTGCGGCTTTGCCGTGTGTGATCGGAGTAATGCGCCAAACCTGATTTGCTGTGTTTTAAACGCGCAAATCTTTACTTATTAAAAGAACTTCGGCATTATCTTGCCGGTTCAAATTACGGTAGTGATACCCCAGAGGATTAGATGGCCAAAGAAGACAATATTGAAATGCAGGGTACCGTTCTTGAAACGTTACCTAATACCATGTTCCGCGTAGAGTTAGAAAACGGTCACGTGGTTACTGCACACATCTCCGGTAAAATGCGTAAAAACTATATCCGCATCCTGACGGGCGACAAAGTGACTGTTGAGCTGACCCCGTACGACCTGAGCAAAGGCCGCATTGTCTTCCGTAGTCGCTGATTGTTTTCACGCCCGAATGGCGTAAAGATAATAAAAGGTCGGTTTATCCGGCCTTTTTTGTGGGCGCAATGTCAGGCGTTAATCTTCTACCATCCGCGCATACTCTTCCGTTAAGAAATCAACTACTGCGCGTACGGAAGGCAGCAATCCACGACGCGTTGGAAATACCGCGTGGATAACTTCCCTTTTCGGCTCCCAGCCATCCAGTAAAGCCACCAGGTCGCCGGCAGCCAGCTGCTCTTTGACCATCAATACCGGTAACTGTACAACGCCAACACCCGCGACTGCCGCCTCACGCAACGCCAGCATATCGGTGGTAATCAAACGCGGCGTAAAATGCACTTCGGCCCTCGCCCCTTCTGGTCCAAACAATTCCCATCGGTGTATATGTTTCCCGGCGGCAAGACTCAGGCCCGGCCAGTTGTTGAGCTCTGCGGGGGAAGAAAGATTGCCCATCCGGGCGATCAATGCCGGGCTGGCAAACAGGCGATGTCCGCGATCGGATAATACACGCATCACCAGATCGCTATCCTCAAAAGGACGCGGCCTGACGCGAATCGCAATATCAATCCCCTCACCCACCACATCAACACGACGATTAGTCGCTTCCAGTTGCAGTGAAACATCGGGATAGCGCGCCAAAAATTTAGCCAGCATCGGACCGATATGCGCATGCAGCAACGTGACAGGACAGGTCAGCTTCACCACGCCGCGCGGCTCCACCTGTAGCGCAGCGATAGCATCCTGCGCCGCCTGCGCCTCAACCAGCATCGCTTTGCAATGCTCATAAAACGTCTGCCCAACTTCAGTCACATTGAACTGCCGTGTCGTACGCTGAATCAGCCTGACCCCCAGACGTTCCTCAAGTTGTGCGATACGCCGACTGAGTTTTGACTTAGGTTCATCGAGCGCGCGACCTGCCGCAGCAAATCCCCCTTCCTCGACGACATGAACAAACCACGCAAAATCATTGAGATCCGGTTTCATTTTTATTGTCCCATTTTTAGAACAGTCCATGCCATTTTAGCTACTACACACCTTATTGTCATGAATATAAGCTTATTGGCAACACCACTACGCCATTGAGGAGATAAAGATGAAACAGGTAACAGGCGTCTACACCGCACCTCGCCCGCACTGGGTTGGCGACGGATTTCCGGTTCGTTCGCTGTTCTCTTACCAGTCCCATGCGCAATCGTTGAGTCCGTTCCTGCTTCTGGATTACGCAGGCCCTCACACCTTCGCGCCAGGCACTGAAAAACGCGGCGTTGGTGAACATCCACACCGTGGGTTCGAAACGGTCACGATCGTTTACAGCGGTGAAGTTGAGCACCGCGATTCAACCGGTCGCGGCGGCATCATCGGCCCAGGGGACGTGCAGTGGATGACGGCGGGCGCGGGCATTCTGCACGAAGAATTTCACTCTCCTGCATTTACTGAACGCGGGGGAGAGCTGGAGATGGTGCAGTTGTGGGTGAACTTGCCCGCCAAAGACAAAATGGCCGCTGCGGGCTACCAGAGTATCAGCAATGAGTTAATTCCCACCGTTGCCTTACCTGGCGAGGCTGGCACGGCGCGGATTATCGCTGGCGACTTTTTGGGGACAAAAGGCCCGGCACACACCTTCTCGCCGCTGAATGTCTGGGATATGCGTTTACAGCAAGGCTGCGACATCACGCTTTCTCAGACCGCGGGCTGGAGCACCGCACTGATTGTCCTGAAAGGCAGCATTACGGTAAACGGCGCCACGCCGGTCAATGAAGCGCAAATGGCGGTACTCAGCCAACAGGAAGAAGCCTTCCATCTCGATGCCAGCAGCGACGCCACCGTCCTGTTGCTGGCGGGGGAACCGTTAAATGAACCGATTGTCGGTTATGGCCCCTTTGTGATGAACACAAAGCAAGAGATCGCTGAGGCTGTTCGCGATTTTAACTCTGGTCGTTTTGGCCAAATCTGAAAACATTGAGGAGAACACCATGTCCAGTCCTGCTAATTTTAATGGTTTGCGTCCGGTTATTGATGTGAATGATTCCGTGATGCTGTTGATCGATCACCAGAGCGGTTTGTTCCAGACCGTGGGCGATATGCCAATGCCGGAGCTGCGCGCACGCGCCGCCGCGCTGGCCAAAATGGCAACCCTGTCGAAAATGCCGGTTATTACCACCGCATCCGTACCGCAGGGTCCTAATGGCCCCCTTATCCCCGAGATCCACGCCAATGCACCGCATGCGCAGTACGTTGCACGTAAAGGCGAAATTAACGCCTGGGATAACGACGAGTTTGTTAAGGCGGTAAAAGCAACGGGCCGTAAAACGCTGATTATCGCAGGCACGATTACCAGCGTGTGCATGGCGTTCCCGGCCATCAGCGCAGTGGCTGAAGATTACAAGGTTTTCGCCGTGATTGATGCTTCGGGCACGTACAGCAAAATGGCGCAAGAGATCACCCTCGCCCGCGTGGTGCAGGCAGGTGTCGTACCGATGGATACGGCGGCAGTCGCTTCCGAACTCCAGGGGACCTGGAATCGTGAAGACGCGGCTGAATGGGCTGAAGTGTACACCCACATATTCCCTGCTTATCAATTGCTGATTGAAAGCTACAGCAAAGCACAGGATGTGGTGAAGAACAGCGAAAAGCTAGATTCACAGCGCTGATACATCTCCCCTGCACCACATCGAGCAGGAAGATGTACACTGCGTAACCAAACGAGAGTGAAAGCGTAAATACTGCTTGACCGTTTTAGCGCAACTCCCTATAGTAGCGCCCCGTTGCCCCCCAAGCGGTCAGGCAGCAAAACAATATGGTGAGGTGTCCGAGTGGCTGAAGGAGCACGCCTGGAAAGTGTGTATACGGCAACGTATCGGGGGTTCGAATCCCCCCCTCACCGCCATATTCGAGAAAGAGCTCGTACGAAAGTACGGGCTTTTTTTTCGCACGTTGCACACACCGGGGGGATGAGAATCCCCGACCGGGGTTCGACAACTGGCGCAGCCAGTTGGGCAGGCCACGAACGCAGTAAGTGGGCTGCCCGTAGGGCGAGAGAAGCGAGTCAATCCCCCCCTCACCGCCATATTTGAGAAAGAGCTCGTACGAAAGTACGGGCTTTTTTTTCGTATGTTGCACACACCGGGGGGATGAGAATCCCCGACCGGGGTTCGACAACTGGCGTAGCCAGTTGGACAGACCACGAACGCAGTGAGTGGGCTGCCCGTCAGGGCGAGCGAAGCGAGTCAATCCCCCCCTCACCGCCATCTTTGAGAAAGAGCTCATACGAAAGTACGGGCTTTTTTTCGCATATTGCACCGTCACGCGAATATTGCCGGATGGCGGTGCAGACACCTTATCCGGCCTACGAATGAGCATGTACCGTAGTTCGGATAAGGCGTATGCCGCCATCCGACATAAAAAAGGCATAAAAAAACCGGGCTCAGTGGCCCGGTTCATCAGACGATAAGATATTAATGCGCGGCTTCTGGTTTGTGCTTTTGCGCACTCTGGAAACCATACGTCAGCTCATTCTTCTCTTTATCGAGGGCGACAGTCACCTGACCACCATCCACCAGCGAGCCAAACAACAACTCGTTAGCCAGCGGTTTTTTCAGGTTGTCCTGCACCACGCGAGTCATTGGGCGTGCACCCATTGCCCGGTCGTAGCCTTTCTCAGCCAGCCAGTCACGCGCTTCCTGGCTAACTTCCAGGGAGACACCTTTCTGATCCAGTTGAACCTGCAACTCGACAATAAATTTATCAACAACCTGATGAATCACCTCGGTAGACAAGTGATCGAACCAGATAATATTGTCGAGACGGTTACGGAATTCCGGCGTAAAGACTTTCTTAATCTCACCCATCGCATCCGTACTGTTGTCCTGATGAATGAGGCCAATGGATTTACGCTCAGTTTCACGCACGCCGGCGTTAGTGGTCATCACCAGCACCACGTTGCGGAAATCCGCTTTGCGGCCGTTATTATCGGTCAGCGTACCGTTATCCATCACCTGCAACAACAGGTTAAAGACATCCGGGTGGGCCTTCTCGATTTCATCCAGCAGCAACACGGCGTGCGGATGTTTGATGACTGCATCGGTGAGCAAACCACCCTGATCGAAACCGACATATCCCGGAGGCGCACCGATCAAACGGCTGACGGTGTGACGCTCCATATACTCGGACATATCAAAGCGCAGCAGTTCAATCCCCAGCGCTTTGGAGAGCTGTACCGTGACCTCGGTTTTACCCACGCCAGTAGGTCCGGCGAACAGGAATGAACCGACAGGTTTATGCTCGTGCCCCAGTCCTGCGCGGCTCATCTTGATGGCCTCGGTCAGCGCCTCAATGGCTTTATCCTGGCCAAAGACCAACATTTTCAGACGGTCGCCGAGACTTCTCAACGTGTCGCGATCGCTCTGCGAGACGCTCTTCTCTGGGATACGCGCAATACGCGCTACCACGGATTCAATATCCGCCACGTTGACGGTTTTTTTGCGCTTGCTGACCGGCATCAGACGCGCACGCGCCCCTGCTTCGTCGATCACGTCAATCGCTTTATCCGGCAGATGACGGTCATTGATATATTTCACCGCCAGTTCTACCGCCGCCCGCACCGCTTTCGCGGTATAGCGAACATCATGGTGCGCTTCGTATTTCGGTTTCAGACCGTTAATGATCTGCACGGTCTCTTCCACCGACGGCTCAGTAATATCGATTTTCTGGAAGCGACGCGCCAGAGCACGGTCTTTCTCGAAAATGTTGCTGAATTCCTGATAGGTCGTAGAACCGATCACGCGGATCTTGCCGCTGGAGAGCAGCGGTTTTATCAGGTTTGCCGCATCCACCTGGCCGCCCGATGCCGCCCCCGCACCAATAATGGTGTGGATCTCATCGATGAACAGGATGCTGTTAGTGTCCTGTTCCAGCTGTTTCAGCAGCGCTTTAAAGCGTTTTTCAAAGTCACCGCGATATTTGGTCCCTGCCAGCAGCGAGCCAATATCCAGTGAGTAGAGGGTGCAATCCGCCATCACTTCCGGCACATCACCCTGGACAATACGCCAGGCCAGTCCTTCGGCAATCGCCGTTTTACCGACACCGGATTCACCCACCAGCAACGGGTTATTCTTACGGCGGCGGCACAGAACCTGAATGGCACGCTCCAGCTCTTTCTCACGGCCAATCAGCGGATCGATCCCTCCCACGCGCGCAAGCTGGTTAAGGTTAGTCGTAAAGTTCTCCATACGTTCCTCCCCGCCAGTTTGCTCTTCGTTATTCGGTTGGTTGCCTGAGTCAGAAGACTGACTCGGCTCATCTTTACGCGTGCCGTGAGAAATAAAGTTCACCACATCAAGACGGCTGACTTCGTGCTTACGCAGCAGATAGGCCGCTTGTGATTCCTGTTCGCTGAAAATAGCGACCAGTACGTTAGCGCCGGTAACTTCACTACGACCGGAGGACTGAACGTGGAAGACGGCGCGTTGCAGCACACGCTGAAAACTCAACGTCGGCTGCGTGTCGCGTTCTTCTTCGCTGGCAGGCAGAACGGGTGTGGTTTGTTCAATGAAGGCTTCGAGTTCCTGACGGAGCGCAACCAGATCCACGGAACACGCTTCCAGCGCTTCGCGGGCTGATGGGTTACTGAGCAACGCCAGTAACAAGTGCTCGACGGTCATAAACTCATGACGGTGCTCGCGCGCTCTGGCGAAAGCCATGTTTAAACTGAGTTCCAGTTCTTGATTGAGCATAGGCACCTCCCCCAATTTTTATGCCTGCATTCAGGCTTTTTCCAGCGTACACAGCAATGGATGCTCGTTCTCCCTCGCATACCTGTTCACCATCGCCACTTTGGTTTCTGCAACCTCGGCGGTAAAGACTCCGCAAATGGCCTTACCCTGGTAGTGAACGGCGAGCATCAATTGAGTTGCACGTTCTACATCATAAGAAAAGAATTTTTGTAACACGTCAATAACAAACTCCATCGGAGTGTAATCATCATTGACTAATATCACTTTATACATAGATGGCGGTTTTAGCGCGTCGCGCACTTGATCTTCCGCAAGCTGGTCAAAGTCCAGCCAGTCTTTCGTCTTACCCATTGTCAGTCGTCATCTTCGGTTACGGTTACCGGCAGTTACTCTGCCGCTGACAAGAGCTTATGCGCACAAGTAATTTACCTCAATTAATAGATAACTATCATCTATCACTGTCATCCGCGACATCTGTCACATTACCCGGCAATAGCGTTAACTGCTTCAAAATTTTGATTCATTTTTACCCTACCCCCCCCGCCAAATGCTTGACGGCTCGCCTGATTTCTCTAAATTGTACTCTCGAGAGTTGGCGAGGTTTTGAACAGCCTCCGCTCTACCACCGGTTCATTCCATCTTACTTATATAAGATTTACGAAGGATGTCGAAGCATGGAAACGGGTACTGTTAAGTGGTTCAACAATGCCAAAGGGTTTGGTTTCATTTGCCCTGAAGGCGGCGGCGAAGATATTTTCGCCCATTACTCTACCATCCAGATGGATGGCTACAGAACGCTAAAAGCCGGACAATCTGTCCAGTTTGATGTTCACCAGGGGCCAAAAGGCAATCACGCCAGTGTCATCGTGCCTATCATTGAAGCAGAAGCTGTCGCATAGCTCTTCTGTCTCATTGTGTACATCCTGCAGTCAAAATGCCAGCCCCCAGGGCTGGCATTTTTATTTTTGAAGGAATACAACACATTATTCCCTGGCCAGCGCATCGACAGGATCCAGTCGGGCGGCGTTTCGCGCCGGTAACCAACCGAATAAAATCCCGGTAAATGTTGAACACAAAAAAGCGGTAATCAGGGCTATCGGCGAGAAACCTATTTCCCAGCCGGGTAAAAACAGTTGCAGCGTAAAGGCGATCAACATCGACAGGCCAATGCCTAAGGCTCCGCCCACCAGACACACCAACACCGCTTCAATTAAGAACTGCTGTAGCACGTCGCTGGCGCGCGCCCCCACCGCCATCCGGATACCGATCTCCCGCGTACGTTCCGTCACCGAAACCAGCATAATGTTCATAACGCCTATCCCGCCGACGACCAGCGAGATCACCGCCACCAGGGTCAGAAACAGTTGCAGGGTACGGGTGGTCTTTTCAGCCGTTTTCAGGACGCCGTCCATGTTCCAGGCGAAGAAATCCTTTTTACCGTGGCGTAACGTCAATAAACGGGTGAGCTGTTGTTCCGCCTGAGCACTGTCAAAACCTTCTTTCACGCGAACCGTAATCGAATTCAGCCACGATTGCCCCATCACCCGCCCTGACATTGTGCTGTACGGCAGCCAGACTCTGAGGATTTTACTGCTGCCAAACATCGACTGTTTCTCTTCCGCCACCCCAATCACCGTGGCAGGCATATTGCCGACCAGGATAACTTCGCCCACCACGGTAGTTTTGTTCGGAAATAGCTGGCGCCGGGTGTTTTTGTCCAGCACCACCACCTGCGCCCGCCCGTTTAACTGTTCACGATTAAAGGTATTCCCTTCGCTGAAACTCATCCCGTAAACGTTAAAATAATCTCCGCTGACGCCATTGGCGCTGGCCGCCACATCGATATTTGCATAACGTAAGCGCAGATTCTGCGAAACCGCAGGCGTCGCGGAACTGACCCAGGGTTGTTTTTGAATCGCCGTCAAATCGTCGTATTTCAACGCCTGCTGATACTGCGGGTCGTCATCGCCAAAATCTTTGCCGGGATAGATATCGATAGTATTGGTTCCGATGGAACGGATATCCGCCAGCACCAGTTGCTTTGCCGCATCGCCCACCACCACAATCGACACCACCGATGCGATACCGATGATGATCCCCAGCATCGTGAGCAACGTGCGCATTTTGTTGGCCGCCATTGCCAGCCACGCCATGGTCAGCGCCTCGCGAAAACCGCTGACAAACTGATTCCAGCCGGAGGCGGTCTTAACGGCAGACTCGGCGATACTCTCACCGCTGACCGTTTTTTTCGACGGCGGGTTACGCACAATCTCGCCATCGTGGATTTCAATCACCCGTTCAGCCTGTGCCGCGACCTGCGGATCGTGAGTAACGATAATGACCGTATGACCGCGATCGCGCAGTTGATGCAAAATGGCCATCACCTCTTCGCCAGAACGGCTGTCCAGCGCCCCGGTAGGCTCATCCGCCAGGATAACCTGTCCGCCGTTCATCAGCGCGCGGGCGATGCTGACACGCTGCTGTTGCCCGCCAGAAAGCTGGGATGGCTGGTAATCCATGCGATCCCCCAGCCCCAGCCGTTGCAGGAGATCCTGGGCGCGCGCCAGACGCTGTTTACGTTCGGTTCCGGCATACACCGCCGGCACCTCGACGTTTTGCGTCGCCGTCAAATGTGAGAGCAGATGATAACGCTGGAAAATAAAGCCAAAGTGTTCACGCCGCAACTGCGCCAGCGCGTCTCTGTCGAGGGTAGAAACATCCCGCCCCGCCACCCGATAGGTGCCGCTGGTGGGTTTATCCAGGCACCCCAGAATATTCATCAGCGTGGATTTACCCGAGCCTGAAGCACCGACAATCGCCACCATTTCACCCGCCTGAATATGCAGCGAGATGCCTTTAAGCACCTCCACCTGCTCCTCTCCCGACGGATAGCTACGGCGAATATCGTTCAGTTCAAGCAATGCCGTCATTGCGCGGCTCCCGGTTTGCCCTCACCGGTAACGACCTCATCACCCTCTTCCAGGCCTTTGACGATCTCCACATCGGTATCATTACGCGAGCCAATCGATACTTCCCGTTCACGGGTTTCGCCGTTGCGCAGCAGGGTGACTTTGTAGCGATTATTTCCAATCGGGTCGCCCAGCGCTGAGAGTGGAATAGTCAGCACATTTTTAATGTCGGTGAGCTGAATATGAACCTGAGCCGTCATGTCGAGACGCAAAACGCCATTCGGATTGGGCACTTCAAAACGGGCGTAGTAAAAAATGGCATCGTTGACTTTTTCAGGCGTCGGCAGAACGTCTTTCAGCGCCCCTTCGTAACGCGTCTGAGGGTCGCCAAGCACGGTAAACCAGGCCTTTTGCCCCGGTTTCAAATGAATGACATCCGCTTCCGACACCTGCGCTTTCACCAGCATGGTGCTCATGTCCGCCAGCGTCAGGATGTTCGGCGCCTGTTGGGCGGCGATAACCGTTTGCCCTTGCAGAGTGGTGATTTGCGTTACTTCCCCCGCCATCGGCGCCACAATACGGGTGTAATCCAGGTTGGTTTTCGCGGTATCAAGAGAGGCCTGATTGCGCTTAATTTGCGCGTCAATGGTGCCGATTTGCGCCTGCTTAACGGCCATCTCCGTGGCGGCAGTGTCCAGATCCTGCTGCGAGACGGCTTGTGTTTTTGCCAGTTGCTGTTGGCGAGAGTACGTCACGCGCGCCAGTTTCCATTCGGCTTGCGCCTGAAGTCGCTGAGCGTGCAGTTCCATCAGCGTGGCTTCGACTTCTTTAATCTGGTTTTGCGCCTGTTCCGGATCGATAACGCCGAGTAACTGGTCTTTTTTGACTTTATCGCCAATGGCCACCGACAGCGTCTTCAGCTGCCCGCTGACCTGTGCCCCGACATCCACTTTACGTAACGCATCCAGTTTCCCGGTGGCGAGTACGCTTTGCTGAAGGTCACCGGGGCGAACAATCAGCGTCTGATAATTAGGCAGCGGCGCATTCAGTGTTCTCCAGGCAGCAATCAGCCCCACGATAATGACCCCTATCGCCAGCAGATACCGCTTTTTTAGTTTTCCCTTGATGTTCATAAAAATCCTGAATTCCCCGTCTATTGCGCCAGAGTGATTGAGCCAACATCAACCAATAATAAACAAGTATTGAAAGGCAATGAGAGTAACAGAGTTATTGATATTTGGTTAAGTATGCTGATGGTGAAATCCATGCGACACCTTTTTATTGGATGGTTGAATATGTCGCAGCTCACCGAAAATGCTTTCTCTCCTTCTCGCCCCATAACGAGTCTGGGGTTATTTTTCAGTCTGACCCGCGGCCTGTGGCGCCCGGGCAAATTCTGGCATCAACGCAGTTTCCGGCGGAAATTTATGTTGCGCTCCCTGCTGATGCCCCGCTTGAGTCGTGAATGGATGGCCGAGCTTTCACAGTGGCCGGATCTTAACGTCTTACTGACGCGACAACCGCGACTCCCGGTTCGCCTTCATCGCCCCTACCTTGCGGCAAATCTTGGCCGCAAACAATTACTGGAAGCATTGCGTTATCATTACGCCCTGCTGCATAGGTTTATGACGCCCGAAGAATTAAGAACATATATGAATACATCCGGGCTACAGCTGGCGCAACTGGAAGGTAAAAATGGGGAAATCTTCACCCTTGAGTTGACCATGATGATCTCTCTCGATAAAGAGGGTGACAGCACCCTGCTCGTGCGTAACGGTGACGGCGATACGCTGGCGGAAATCACTTTCACGCTGTGTGAATATCAGGGGAAACGAACCCTGTTTATTGGCGGGCTACAGGGCGGCAAGCGCGAGCTCCCCCATGAAGCCATTCAAAGCGCGACCAAATCCTGTCATGGATTATTTCCCAAACGTCTGGTCATGGAGGCCGTATGCCAATTCGCCGAACGTTTACAGGTCCAACAAATTCTGGCTGTAAGCAACGAAACGCACATTTACCGTAGCCTGCGCTATCGCGATAAAGAGGACAATATTCACGCCGACTACAATGCCTTTTGGGCTTCCTGCGGAGGGGAGTGCGATGAGAAAGGGTATTACCACCTTCCCTGCACGCTCACACGCAAGGACATGTCGGAAATTGCCAGCAAGAAGCGCGCAGAATACCGTCGTCGCTATCAGATGCTGGACGCTATTCAGGCGCAAATGTCAGATTTGTTCCGCCGTTAATCGGCCCGACCGCGCGCCAGCCAGAGCACACGTGAGAACATCTTTCTGAACAGGGTCGGTACTGCATCAACGCCGCGCCGCCCTGCTTCCATAGTGACTTCAATGGCGAGATCCGGTTTCGATGAGCGATGGATCGCTTTCGAAATAATCTTGCGCATGTTCATCGGAATATTTTCCGGGATCTGCGCCACCCGGTGAAAGACATCTGAAAATCCCTGCCGGTACATAAAATGTTCCATATCCAGCGCAGGTAATATGGTGAGATGCTCACGCTCCGCTTCCCGGTCATTCTCAAGCAAACTGCGCACCGTAGCGGCATATTTTTTCCCTGCTTCATCGCCGTCGACCAGCACATGCCACTCAATCCCCATACGTCGGGCGAATTTCACCAGTGGTTTTAAACCGGACTGGGCAAACTCAATCACTTTGATCCCTTCAGCGTCAAAGTGATGCCCGCATTGACGCGCCAGTTCGTTGATAACCCAGGTTTCAGTTTCACCCTCGACCAGCAACCAACAGCGCGCAAATAAAGAAGAGGCGCGGTTGAAACGAATATGAAAGGCAATGCGTCGTCCATCTTCCGCACTCAACCCGCCGGGTCCCAACCGCCACGCCGCCACGCGCGAGGATTCACGCACCAGACGAACAACATGCTCCACCGGCGTGAGCGACAGCAGCTCACCGGAATTGGTGGTGGCCACACGTTGCAGCGGCAGAAGATTCAACAACTGCCAGGCGACCGACAACATAATGGGATGCAACCGCGTTTCCGGGTCTTCCACCAGCAACAGCGGCCGCGCATCTTTATCCAGCCGCAGGGTGCCTTTTGCCTGTAATAACGTTGAAAACAGTCCCAGCAGAATCACCCGATGGGTACGCCCGCCGGGTTTGTCGATCATCCGGTTGATGATGTCCAGATACCGCCAGCTTCGTTGTTCGTTGTTCGAACGCCGACGCATCAGGCGATAGCGTGATTGCCCGGCACCTTGTTCAGAGAAGTAATGTTCCAGCAATTGCACCATCGCCGACAGCCCCTGGCGTATCTGACCATCGGTCAGATTCTGGGGACGCATCGCCAGTTCCCGGGCCAGAAAATCCAGTTGTCTGGCGGTCACTTCCACATCGGGCATATCGGGCACCGTACCGTTACGGATCCGGCGCATAAAACGCGCATCGCGCAGGCGCAGTACCGGCATCAGGCGAATGAGATGCCGGGCCTGGTCGTTAATATCGTCAACGGGTAATGGATGTCCGTCGCCATCAAGGAAACTGCGCAACGTCATGACGCTGTCGTCTTCACCGCATTCGCCTTCCAGACGATAAAAAATGCGGTGATAGTCGTCGCGACACGGTGTCCAGCAGTCAGCAAGCGGGCGGTAACGACGCACCCGGTGGCGACCAGGTTGCGATTCGCGAAACGTAAGAATGATATGCAGATGGTGTTCCCGCTCCTGGATATCGCCGGGAGGAAACCAGAAATCTTCGCGGACGAAATGATAAAGATCGGATTCCGGCGACAGCAACAGGGTCAGCGCATCCAGCAAACTGGATTTACCCCAGGCGTTCTCCCCAATCAGTACGTTGTTTTGCTCCAGCATCAACGACAGTCGATTGATCCCGCGAAAACCCACAATCTCAACACGTTCGAGAATCATGTTTCCTCCAGAAAAGAGTCACTAATCCATTAAGCTATCCGCAGTATAACGGTAAAATCTCACGACTGATGTGATGTCCGCACGTTCACAACAGGCAACTGATTGAATTATGTACGAGTCACACAAAATACTTCGCTCTGTCACATTTCAACAATATCATAACAATATAATAGTTAAGTCAGTGAATTATATTAAATTTAACGAAACTACCTTCGGGTGAAAATGCACTACACTGTGTCTATGGAAAATTGGCACAAGGAATAGCTGCACATTGCCCTAAATCAAATTTCGTAGATTTATTTAACTGGTGATTGGGTGGCGTTAGTTTTTAAAATACCGGTTCATGCATTCTATCGTCACCCTTTTATGGCGATAAATACGGTTGGTATGAGAAATCATGACCAATTTTTTAAATTGAGGTGGATATGTTCAGAAAATTAGCGGCCGAATGTTTTGGTACATTCTGGCTTGTTTTTGGTGGTTGCGGGAGTGCCGTTCTGGCAGCAGCATTTCCTGAATTAGGTATTGGATTTGCCGGTGTTGCGCTGGCATTTGGTCTGACCGTTTTAACCATGGCATTTGCTGTCGGTCATATTTCGGGTGGTCATTTTAACCCGGCAGTCACGTTAGGTTTATGGGCTGGCGGTCGTTTCCCGACAAAAGACGTTATTGGTTATATCATCGCTCAGGTCGTCGGCGGCATTATTGCAGCGGCAGTGCTTTACCTTATTGCCAGCGGTAAAGCAGGCTTTGATGCAACCGCCAGTGGTTTTGCATCAAACGGTTACGGTGAACATTCGCCAGGCGGCTATTCAATGCTTTCCGCGATTGTTATTGAAATTGTCCTGACTGCCGGCTTCTTATTAGTGATTCACGGCGCAACCGATAAAAACGCACCGGCAGGCTTTGCGCCTATTGCGATTGGTCTTGCGCTGACCCTGATTCACTTAATCAGTATTCCAGTGACCAATACGTCCGTTAACCCGGCACGTAGTACCGCTGTTGCCCTCTTCCAGGGCGGTTGGGCGCTGGAACAGCTGTGGTTGTTCTGGGTGATGCCAATCATCGGCGGCATCCTCGGTGGTCTTATCTACCGCACGCTGCTGGAAAAACGCGACACGGATACTGATTAATGCACGCGCTGCAGTGTCAGATAGCAATTAGCGTATCTGACCTACAGGTCCGTAAATTGCAATAAGAATGTAAGCCGGGTAAGGCGTAAGCTACCCGGCTTTTATTTTGCTCTTTGACTGCACAGCCGGAATTGGGTAGTGTCACTGGCGCTAAACAGATTCTCATTAAAGGACCCGGCTGTTCATGTTTTCAGGACTCTTAATCATTCTGCTCCCGCTGATGGTGGGCTACCTCGTTCCTCTTCGACAGAAAGCCGCATTAATCCTGATTAATCGGATGCTGAGCTGGATGGTTTATCTCATCCTTTTCTTTATGGGTATTAGTCTGGCGTTTCTGGATAACCTCGCCAGTAATCTGTTCTCTATTTTTTATTACTCTGCCGTCAGTATTACCGTTATTTTGCTGTGTAATATTGCTGCCTTACTGTGGCTGGAACGCTCAATACCGTGGCGGCACAACCACCAGCAGGAAAAACTGCCGTCTCGTATTGCTATGGCGCTGGAGTCACTTAAATTATGCGGCGTCGTGGTGCTCGGTTTTGCGCTTGGTCTCAGCGGGCTGGCTTTTTTACAACACGCGACCGAAGCCAGCGAATATACGCTGATCTTTTTATTGTTCCTGGTGGGGATTCAATTACGCAACAGCGGCATGACCCTGAAACAAATTGTGCTGAATCGCCGGGGAATGATTGTCGCGGTCGTGGTGGTTGCCAGCTCCCTGGTGGGTGGCCTGATCAATGCGTTTATTCTCGACCTGCCTCTCAACACCGCGCTGGCAATGGCATCCGGTTTCGGCTGGTATTCCCTTTCGGGCATCCTGCTCACCGAATCCTTCGGCCCGGTCATTGGCAGTTCCGCCTTCTTTAACGATCTGGCGCGAGAGCTGGTAGCCATCATGCTGATCCCAGGTTTAGTCCGTCGTAGCCGTTCTACCGCACTAGGGTTGTGCGGCGCCACGTCGATGGATTTTACCCTGCCCGTATTGCAGCGCACTGGCGGTCTGGAGATGGTCCCCGCCGCGATTGTTCACGGTTTTATACTGAGTCTGCTGGTACCCATCCTGATGGCGTTTTTCTCCGCCTGATACCTCCCTGGCGGTAGAGCCCTACCGCCAAAATTGCGCTAAATCAATCTCCCTGCAAGTTGTATCAGAAATCCCTTTTATCCCTTCGCGCACAGGCATAATCTTAAAGATGTATATTAAATATAACTTTAAAAGGTGTGACCATGTTTTGTGTGCAATGTGAACAAACCATCCGTACTCCGGCAGGAAACGGCTGCTCTTACGCGCAGGGTATGTGCGGTAAAACGGCTGAAACCTCCGATCTGCAGGATCTGCTGATTGCCTCCCTACAAGGTCTGTCTGCATGGGCCGTTAAAGCCCGTGAATACAGCATCATTGACCACGAGATTGATAACTTTGCGCCGCGTGCGTTTTTCTCCACGCTGACCAACGTTAACTTCGATTCACCCCGCATTGTCGGCTACGCCCGCGAAGCCATCGCGATGCGTGAAGCGCTGAAAGCACAGTGTCTGAATATCGACGCCAACGCCACCGTCAACAACCCGATGGCTGACCTGCAACTGGCGAGCGACGATCTGGGCGCGCTGCAACGTCAGGCCGCTGAATTTACCCCGAATAAAGACAAAGCCACCATTGGCGAAAACATTCTCGGCCTGCGCCTGCTTTGCCTGTACGGCCTGAAAGGTGCTGCGGCTTACATGGAGCACGCGCACGTACTCGGTCAGTACGACAACGATATCTACGCACAGTACCACAAAATTATGGCGTGGCTGGGCACCTGGCCTTCCGATATGAACGCTCTGCTGGAGTGCTCAATGGAAATCGGTCAGATGAACTTCAAAGTGATGAGCATTCTGGATACCGGTGAAACCACCAAATACGGTCACCCAACACCGACTCAGGTCAACGTTAAAGCCACCGAAGGCAAATGTATTCTGATCTCCGGTCACGACCTGAAAGATCTCTACAACCTGCTGGAGCAAACCGAAGGCACCGGCGTTAACGTCTATACCCACGGCGAAATGCTGCCTGCGCACGGTTACCCGGAACTGCGTAAATTCAAACATCTGATCGGTAACTACGGCAGCGGCTGGCAGAACCAGCAGGTAGAGTTCGCCCGCTTCCCAGGCCCTATCGTGATGACCTCTAACTGCATCATCGACCCGACCGTTGGCGCGTATGACGACCGTATCTGGACCCGCAGCATCGTCGGTTGGCCGGGCGTTAGCCACCTCGAAGGTGACAACTTCGGTCCGGTTATCGCTCAGGCGCAGCAGATGGCAGGCTTCCCGTACAGTGAGATCCCGCACCTGATCACCGTCGGTTTCGGTCGTCAGACGCTGCTGGGCGCTGCGGATACGCTGATCGATCTGGTGAGCCGTGAAAAACTGCGCCACATCTTCCTGGTCGGCGGCTGCGACGGCGCGCGCGGTGAACGTAACTACTTCACCGATTTCGCCACCAGCGTACCGGACGACTGTCTGATCCTGACCCTGGCCTGTGGCAAATACCGTTTCAACAAACTGGACTTCGGCGATATCGAAGGTCTGCCGCGTCTGGTTGATGCAGGTCAGTGTAATGACGCATACTCAGCCATTATTCTGGCGGTCACGCTGGCGGAAAAACTGGGCTGTGGCGTGAACGATCTGCCGCTGTCTCTGGTGCTTTCCTGGTTCGAACAGAAAGCAATTGTGATCCTGCTGACCCTGCTGTCTTTGGGTGTGAAAAACATCGTCACCGGCCCTACAGCGCCAGGCTTCTTCACCCCGGACCTGCTGGCCGTACTCAACGAGAAATTTGGTCTGCGTTCCGTCACCACCGTTGAAGAAGATATGAAGCAACTGCTGAGCGCGTAAGGAGTTACATCATGACAATGCCAACCCATCAGTGCCCATGGCGGATGCAGGTTCATCACATTCATCAGGAAACCCCGGATGTCTGGACGATTTCGTTGCTGTGCCACGACTATTATCCGTACCGCGCCGGACAGTATGCGCTGGTCAGCGTACGCAACTCGGCAGAGACACTGCGTGCTTACACTCTCTCTTCCACGCCGGGCGTCAGTGAGTACATTACGCTGACCGTTCGCCGTATTGATGACGGTGCGGGCTCACAGTGGTTAACCCGTGATGTCAAACGCGGCGACTACCTCTGGCTCTCCGATGCGATGGGCGACTTTACCTGCGAAGATAAAGCCGAAGAGAAATTCCTGATGCTGGCGGCAGGCTGCGGCGTGACGCCGATCATGTCAATGCGCCGTTGGTTGGCAAAATATCGCCCGCAGGCCGATGTGCAGGTTATCTATAACGTGCGCTCGCCGCAGGATGTCATTTTCGCGCAGGAGTGGCGTCAGTATCCGGTAACGCTGGTCGCTGAAAATGATGCCACCGACGGTTTTGTGTCAGGCCGCCTGACCACTGAACTGCTGCAACGTGTTCCTGATCTGACGTCTCGTACCGTTATGACTTGTGGTCCGGCGCCGTATATGGATCTGGTCGAGCAGGAAGTAAAGGCGCTCGGCGTCACCCGCTTCTTTAAAGAGAAGTTCTTCACGCCTGTCGCTGAAGCCGCAACCGACGGTCTGAAGTTCACCAAGCTACAGCCCGCAAAAGCGTTTTATGCGCCGGTCGGCACCACGCTGCTGGAAGCGATGGAAAGCAATAACATACCGCTCACCGTCGCCTGCCGTGCCGGTGTATGCGGTTGCTGCAAAACCAAAGTGGTGGATGGTAACTACACGGTCACCAGCACCATGACGCTGACCGATGCAGAGATCGCCGAAGGCTATGTACTGGCCTGTTCCTGCCATCCACAGGGTGATTTAGTGCTCGCGTAAACCGCCTTATTCGGCCCACAACGGAAACGGTCATCGGAAACGGTGGCCGTTTTTTTATGCTTCGCGCAGCACGGCACAACGCGTTAAACCCATACAAAACAAAGGGAAAATAAAAAGCACAACCGCCATCTTCGACTAAACTTGTAACCGGTATCACATTTAAGGAGATGGAAAACCATGAAACAAACCGTTGCTACTTTTATTGCCAAAACCCTTGAACAGGCTGGCGTGAAACGTATCTGGGGTGTGACGGGCGACTCACTGAACGGTCTGAGTGACAGCCTTAATCGCATGGGAACGATTGAATGGATGTCGACCCGCCATGAGGAGGTAGCGGCTTTTGCCGCTGGCGCGGAAGCGCAGCTTACTGGCGAACTGGCGGTGTGTGCGGGCTCCTGTGGTCCGGGTAACCTGCACCTGATTAACGGTCTTTTCGATTGTCATCGCAATCACGTTCCCGTGCTGGCCATTGCCGCTCATATCCCCTCCAGCGAAATAGGGAGCGGTTATTTCCAGGAGACCCACCCGCAAGAGTTGTTCCGTGAATGTAGCCACTATTGCGAGCTGGTTTCCAGCCCAGAACAGATCCCACAGGTTCTGGCGATTGCAATGCGTAAGGCGGTGCTGAATCGCGGCGTTTCAGTTGTCGTGCTGCCGGGCGATGTCGCGCTGAAACCTGCGCCAGAGGGCGCCAGTACGCACTGGTACCACGCGCCGCAACCCGTTGTCACACCTAATGGCGAAGAGCTCAAAAAACTGGCGCAGCTGTTACGCTATTCCAGCAATATTGCGCTGATGTGCGGCAGCGGTTGCGCAGGCGCCCATAAAGAGCTGGTCGAGTTTGCCGCCAAAATCAAAGCCCCGATTGTTCACGCCCTGCGCGGGAAAGAGCATGTCGAATACGACAACCCCTACGATGTAGGCATGACGGGGCTTATCGGCTTTTCCTCCGGGTTTCATACCATGATGAATGCCGACACGCTGATCCTGCTCGGCACCCAGTTCCCCTATCGCGCCTTCTATCCCGCTGACGCCAAAATTATTCAGGTAGATATCAACCCCGCCAGCATCGGCGCCCACAGCAAGGTCGATATGGCGCTGGTTGGCGATATCAAATCAACGCTCAGCGCGCTGCTGCCGCTGGTGGAAGAAAAAACCGACCGCAGATTCCTCGATAAGGCGCTGGAGCACTATCGCAACGCGCGTAAAGGGCTGGACGACCTGGCAAAACCGAGCGACAAAGCCATTCACCCGCAGTATCTGGCGCAGCAAATCAGCCATTTCGCCGCCGATGACGCCATCTTCACCTGCGATGTCGGCACACCCACCGTCTGGGCGGCGCGCTACCTGAAAATGAACGGCAAACGCCGCCTGCTCGGATCGTTTAACCACGGTTCAATGGCCAATGCGATGCCGCAGGCGCTGGGCGCACAGGCGACCGCGCCGGGGCGTCAGGTGGTGGCGATGTGCGGCGACGGCGGCTTCAGTATGCTGATGGGTGATTTTCTCTCTGTTGTGCAGATGAAACTGCCGGTGAAAATTGTCGTCTTCAACAACAGCGTACTGGGATTTGTGGCGATGGAAATGAAAGCAGGCGGCTATCTTACTGACGGCACCGAACTGCACGACACCAACTTTGCCCGCATCGCCGAAGCCTGCGGCATTCCCGGCATTCGCGTGGAAAAAGCCTCAGACGTTGATGAGGCTCTGCAAAGAGCGATGTCCATCGACGGTCCGGTGCTGGTCGACGTGGTTGTCGCGAAAGAAGAGCTGGCCATTCCACCGCAAATTAAACTGGAGCAGGCCAAAGGTTTTAGTCTGTACATGCTGCGCGCGATCATCAGCGGACGCGGCGACGAAGTGATCGAACTGGCAAAAACCAACTGGCTCAGGTAAAACAATGCACATCGCCTTTTAAACACCAGGAATGTGCAATGATCGATTTACGCAGTGATACCGTTACCCGTCCGAGTCGCGCCATGCTTGAAGAAATGATGGCCGCCCCGGTCGGGGACGACGTGTACGGAGATGACCCCACCGTTAACGCGTTGCAACAGTACGCCGCCGAGCTTTCCGGCAAAGAAGCGGCACTCTTTTTACCCACCGGCACCCAGGCGAATCTGGTGGCGCTGCTGAGCCACTGCGAGCGCGGCGAAGAGTATATCGCCGGTCAGGGAGCGCACAATTATCTGTATGAAGCCGGTGGTGCCGCGGTGCTGGGCAGCATTCAGCCTCAGCCTATCGATGCCGCCTCCGACGGTACGCTACCGCTGGATAAGGTGGCGGCAAAGATCAAAGCGGACGATATCCATTTTGCCCGTACCCGTCTGCTCAGCCTTGAAAACACCCACAACGGGAAAGTGCTGCCGCGCGAGTATCTGAAAGAGGCGTGGACGTTCACCCGCGAACGCGGTCTGGCGCTGCACGTTGACGGCGCGCGTATTTTCAACGCCGTGGTCGCTTATGGCTGCGAGCTCAAAGAGATCACGCAGTATTGCGATTCATTCACCATCTGTCTGTCGAAAGGTCTGGGAACGCCGGTCGGCTCTTTATTGGTCGGCAGCCATGACTATATTAAACGCGCAACCCGCTGGCGTAAGATGACCGGCGGCGGCATGCGCCAGGCCGGAATTCTGGCAGCCGCCGGACTGTATGCACTGAAAAATAACGTCGCACGTTTACAGGACGATCACGACAACGCCGCCTGGATGGCAGAGCAACTGCGCGAAGCCGGGGCGGATGTAATGCGCCACGACACCAACATGCTGTTTGTCCGCGTTGGCGAAGAGAATGCCGCCGCATTAGGCGAGCATATGCGCGCGCACGACGTGCTGATCAATGCTTCGCCGATTGTGCGTCTGGTCACGCATCTGGACGTATCGCGCGAGCAGCTTGCCGACGTTGTCGCCCACTGGCGCGCTTTTTTACATCGCTAAGGAGACAGACGTGCCGCAACGAATTTTGGTGCTTGGCGCCAGTGGTTATATTGGTCAACATCTGGTGCAGGTACTCAGCCAACAGGGGCATCAGGTGCTGGCGGCGGCACGTCGTATAGAACGACTGGAAAAACAACAACTGGCGAATGTCAGTTGCCATAAGGTTGATCTGAACTGGCCGGATAATCTCGCCCCCCTGCTGGCAGGGGTCGATATGGTTTACTATCTGGTTCACGGCATGGGCGAAAAAGGCGACTTTATCGCCCATGAACGTCAGGTGGCGCTGAACGTCCGCGATGCGCTGCGAAACACCCCGGTCAAACAGCTGATTTTTCTTAGTTCGTTGCAGGCTCCCGTGCATGAGCAGTCTGAACATTTGCGCGCGCGGCAGCTCACGGCGGAAACCCTGCGTGATTCCGGCGTACCGGTCACCGAGTTGCGCGCCGGTATTATTGTCGGAGCCGGTTCCGCCGCCTTCGAAGTGATGCGCGACATGGTCTATAACCTGCCGGTGCTGACGCCGCCGCGCTGGGTACGCTCACGCACCACGCCCATTGCGCTGGAAAACTTACTCCACTATCTGGTGGCACTGCTGGACCATCCTGCCCGCGAACATCGCATTCTCGAAGCTGCCGGACCGCAGGTACTGAGCTATCAGGAACAGTTTGAGCACTTTATGGCCGTCAGCGGCAAACACCGACTGCTGATTCCCATCCCTTTCCCGACCCGCTGGATTTCAGTCTGGTTCTTAAACGTCATTACTTCGGTGCCGCCCACCACAGCAAAAGCATTGATACAGGGGCTGAAACACGATCTGCTGGCCGACGACACCGCACTGCGCGCGCTGATACCGCAAACGCTCATCACCTTTGACGATGCCGTTCGCAGTACGCTGAAAGAAGAGGAAAAGCTGGTGAACTCCAGCGACTGGGGATACGACGCCCTGGCGTTTGCCCGCTGGCGTCCGGAATACGGTTATTTTGCCAAACAGGCTGGCTTTACCGTCAAGACCCCCGCCAGTCTGAAAGCGTTATGGCAGGTGGTGAACCGTCTCGGCGGGAAAGAGCGTTACTTCTTCGGCAATATTTTGTGGCAGACCCGGGCGCTGATGGACAGGCTGATCGGCCATAAACTGGCAAAAGGTCGACCCGCGCGTGAGCTTTTGCAGGTGGGCGATACGGTAGACAGCTGGAAAGTGATCATCGTCGAGCCAGAAAAACAACTCACGTTGCTGTTTGGCATGAAAGCCCCGGGGTTGGGTCGTCTGAGTTTTACACTCGAAGACAAAGGCGACCACCGACAGATAGATGTGCGTGCCTGGTGGCATCCGCACGGAATGCCCGGACTCTTCTACTGGTTGCTGATGATCCCCGCGCATCTGTTTATTTTTCGCGGTATGGCGAAACGAATTGCCAGACTTGCGGAACAAATCACAGATTAGTAATAAAAACATACTGTATTGTTTCATGTTTCCCATTGCATACAGACGTAATTCACGGAAGAATGCGCACGACGTTTTATTAAACACAGTGGATTGATATGAAGGTACTGGTTACCGGCGCCACCAGCGGCTTAGGTCGAAACGCGGTTGAGTTTTTGCGCAATAAAGACATCAGCGTCAGAGCCACCGGTCGCAATGAAGCGATGGGGAAGCTGCTGGAGAAGATGGGGGCAGAATTCGTGCATGCGGATTTGACCGAACTGGTCTCTTCGCAAGCCAAGGTGATGCTCGCAGGTATTGACACACTGTGGCATTGCTCCAGTTTTACCTCACCGTGGGGAACGCAGGAAGCCTTCGATCTGGCCAATGTTCGCGCTACCCGTCGCCTGGGTGAATGGGCCGTTGCCTGGGGCGTGCGCAACTTTATTCATATCTCTTCCCCCTCACTGTATTTCGATTACCACCACCATCGCGACATCAAAGAGGACTTCCGCCCTCACCGATTCGCAAATGAGTTCGCACGCAGTAAAGCCGCTGGCGAAGAGGTGATCAGCCTGTTAGCGCAAGCCAATCCGCAAACGCGGTTTACCGTGTTGCGTCCGCAAAGTCTGTTTGGCCCCCACGATAAGGTGTTTATCCCGCGTCTGGCGCACATGATGTACCATTACGGTAGCATCCTGTTGCCGCACGGGGGCAGCGCGCTGGTGGACATGACCTATTACGAAAATGCCATCCATGCCATGTGGCTGGCCAGTCAGGACGCCTGTGATTCATTGCCGTCGGGTCGCGTCTATAACATCACCAACGGTGAACACCGCACATTGCGCAGCATCGTGCAGAAACTCATTGCTGAGTTAAATATTGATTGCCGCATTCGCTCCGTGCCCTACCCGATGCTGGATATGATCGCCCGCAGTATGGAACGCTTTGGCAATAAATCAGCGAAAGAGCCCAAATTAACGCACTACGGCGTGTCGAAGCTGAACTTCGACTTTACGCTGGATACCTCTCGTGCGCAGGAAGAGCTGGGTTACCAGCCCGTCATTACCCTGGACGAAGGGATTGAACGCACCGCCGCCTGGCTTCGCGACCACGGTAAGCTGCCGCGTTAATCTTGCCCGTACTTTTCCAGTAGCGCTTCAGCAATCGCCTGCGTTTCTGCATCCGCCACGCCGTTCCATAACGCCGGGCGGAAGTGCATCTGGAACGCCATAATCACCCGTTGCTGTTCGCGCTGCGTCATCGTTGGTTTCACCTCATAGCCGTAGCGCGCCAGTAAATCCAGCAATACGGCGGGATCCACGGGGGCGTGCGGCGCTCGCCCGGCCAGATAAAACGTCACTCGAGCGGTGTCTGGCCACGCGCCAATGCCCTGTGCCGCCAGCTCACGCCACGGAAAGAGCGGTCCCGGATCGTCTTTGCGCTGTGGGGCAATATCCGCATGCGCCACCACATTCTGCGGTTTGATGTCATAGCGGGTGACGATCTCTTTCGCGAGCGGGATCAACGCCTGGATCTGCGCGGGCTCAAAGGGAGCGAAATACTTTGTTCCCGCTGACGTTTGCCACCCGCGATTCTCAAGTTCAATGCCGATTGAGGTGTCGTTGATACGCGTGGCGCCTCGCCAGTAGCTGATCCCCGCATGCCAGGCCAGATCGTGCTCAGGCACAAGCTGCCAGATCCGCGGCTTGCCGCCATAAAGCGGAGGGACGGCAGGGATCAGGTAGTGCGAACTGACGTTTTTATCGGTCAGCGTCGCCAGGGAAGAATCAAAATCATCCGCGGTGTAATGGATAACCAGCACTTTGATACGCGGATACGCCGCCTGCGCCTGGCGACGGGTATCCAGTTGATACCCGGCTTTATCGACGATGCCTTTCTCACCCGCACATCCCGCTAAGAGCAGCGTGAGCGCGATGAGCCACAACCCACGTCTCATCGGCGTGTTTTCACTGCCGTACCGCTGACGCTCACCATCAGCATACTGCTGTCTTTGCCGACGGTTTCGTAATCGATGTCGATGCCAACCACCGCGTCTGCGCCCAGCGCTTTCGCCTGTTCGCCCAGTTCCTGGAAGGCGATTTCACGCGCTTTACGCAACTCTTTCTCATAGGCACCGGAACGGCCACCGACGATATCGCGAATGCCGGCAAAGAAATCGCGGAAAATGTTAGCGCCGAGAATCGCCTCTCCGGTCACTACACCGCAATATTCCACGATGCTCTGTCCTTCCAGCGTTGGGGTAGTCGAAAACTGCATGTTGGTCTCCTTATTTGCCTAAGCACTCGATCTCAAAAGCATTATCGGACCGATACGCTATCATTGAAAAGATATTATTCATTATCGTAGACAGCTTTTATGCAGAAAGCTTAATAAGGAAATCACTATGCGCTACCGCACACTCTCCCTGCTTGTTCCCTGCGCGCTGCTTCTCAGCGCCTGTACAACGACCGTAACCCCCGCATACAAGGACAATGGTTCGCGTAGCGGCTCCTGCGTAGAAGGCGGCCCGGACAGCGTGGCTCAACAGTTCTATGATTACCGCATCCAGCACCGTAACAATGACATTACCGCTCTTCGCCCTTACCTGAGCGATAATCTGGCGAAATTACTGACCGATGCCAGTCGCGATCAGAATCACAGTCAGTTGATGGGCAGCGATCCGTTCTCAAGCCGCTCTGCGCTGCCGGATAGCGCCAGCGTTGCCAGCGCGTCGACTATTCCGAATAGTGATGCACGTAATATTCCGCTGCGCGTAGAGCAAAAACAGGGGACGCAAAGCTGGCGTGATGAAGTGTTGATGATTCATGAAGGCCAGTGCTGGGTGATTGACGATGTACGCTATGTGGGCGGCAGCGTTGATGCGCCAGCCGGTACGTTACGCCAGTCGATCGAGAACCGCTAACCCCCGGCTTGCCGGATAAGGCGTTGTAAACTGTAGCGCCATCCGGCAGCCTCGCGGCATGATAGCCAGAAGGTCTTCTGCTTATCCCCTCAGATGCCTAAATCATAACCCCCATAAATTGTCTGGCATTCTGCATAGAATGCCGACAATTATTCTTGCCGCCCACCGACTCCGCTATTTTGTGCTATGTTTAGTGAAGAATGCGGTTTGCATTTAACTTTTAACGCATAAATATTGCATAACTATTCTGTCAAAGGTAGTATCTGCGGCTTCAATAGCTATCAGACTGCCAGTATACGAGTGTCAATGAGTATTCAATTAAACGGCATTAACTGCTTCTACGGCGCGCATCAGGCGCTGTTCGATATCACGCTGGATTGCCCTCAGGGCGAAACACTGGTGTTACTTGGCCCAAGCGGGGCGGGTAAAAGCTCGCTACTGCGCGTACTCAATCTGCTTGAGATGCCGCGTTCCGGCACACTCACTATCGCAGGTAACCATTTCGACTTCATGAAATCGCCTTCCGATAAGGCGATTCGCGAGCTGCGTCAGAACGTGGGCATGGTCTTTCAGCAATACAATCTGTGGCCCCATCTCACGGTACAACAAAATCTGATTGAAGCGCCCTGCCGCGTACTGGGTCTGAGCAAAGACCAGGCGCTGGCGCGCGCGGAAAAACTGCTGGAACGTCTGCGTCTGAAGCCGTACAGCGATCGTTACCCGTTGCACCTTTCCGGCGGTCAACAACAGCGTGTGGCCATTGCGCGCGCGCTGATGATGGAACCCCAGATTCTGTTGTTTGATGAACCGACAGCCGCGCTGGACCCGGAAATCACTGCCCAAATCGTCAGTATCATTCGTGAACTGGCTGAAACCAACATTACTCAGGTGATCGTCACTCACGAAGTGGAAGTGGCGCGTAAAACCGCCAGCCGCGTGGTGTATATGGAAAACGGTCATATCGTCGAGCAAGGGGATGCGAGCTGCTTTGCGGATCCGCAGACCGATGCATTTAAAAACTATCTCTCTCACTAAGTTTCGGGACAATGACAATGAAAAAAGTTCTGATTGCCGCGCTAATTGCCAGTTTTAGCCTTTCTGCTACAGCAGCCCAGACCATTCGTTTCGCTACTGAAGCGTCGTATCCTCCGTTTGAATCCATGGACGCTAACAACAAGATCGTCGGTTTTGACGTTGATCTGGCGAATGCGCTGTGTAAAGAGATTGATGCGACCTGTACGTTCACTAACCAGGCGTTTGACAGCCTGATCCCAAGCCTCAAATTCCGTCGTTTCGATGCGGTCATGGCGGGGATGGATATCACGCCGGAGCGTGAAAAACAGGTGCTGTTCACCACCCCGTACTACGACAACTCTGCGTTGTTCATTGGTCAGCAGGGTAAATTTACCGGCGTTGATCAGCTGAAAGGCAAAAAAGTCGGTGTACAAAACGGCACCACGCACCAGAAATTCATCATGGATAAGCATCCGGAAATCACGACCGTTCCGTACGACAGCTACCAGAATGCCAAACTGGATCTGCAAAACGGCCGTATTGATGGCGTCTTTGGTGACACCGCTGTGGTGACTGAATGGCTGAAGGACAATCCGAAGCTGGCACCGGTGGGCGACAAAGTCACCGATAAAGATTACTTCGGCACAGGTCTGGGCATTGCGGTCCGTCAGGGCAACAGCGAGCTGCAGCAGAAATTCAACACTGCGCTGGAAAAAGTGAAGAAAGATGGGACGTACGAAACCATCTATAACAAATGGTTCCAGAAGTAATCCTTGATGAATGAATTTTTTCCTTTAGCAAGCGCCGCCGGGATGACCGTCGGCCTTGCCGTTTGCGCACTGATCATTGGCCTGGCGCTCGCCATGTTCTTTGCAGTCTGGGAGTCAGCAAAATGGCGTCCGGTTGCATGGGCAGGTTCGGCGCTGGTCACGATTCTGCGCGGACTGCCAGAAATTCTGGTCGTGCTGTTTATCTATTTCGGCTCCTCTCAGCTTCTGTTAATGCTGTCGGACGGATTCACCATTAACCTCGGCGTTGTGCAGATTCCGCTGCAAATGCAGATCGAAAACTTCGACGTTAGTCCGTTTCTCTGCGGTGTGATTGCCTTGTCGCTGCTGTATGCGGCCTATGCCTCGCAGACTCTGCGTGGGGCGTTGAAAGCTGTTCCGCTCGGGCAATGGGAATCGGGTCAGGCGTTGGGTCTGTCAAAAGCGGCGATTTTCTTTCGCCTGGTGATGCCGCAAATGTGGCGTCATGCTCTGCCGGGACTGGGTAACCAGTGGCTGGTGTTGCTGAAAGATACCGCGTTAGTCAGTCTTATCAGCGTCAACGACCTGATGCTGCAAACAAAAAGTATTGCCACCCGAACCCAGGAACCATTCACATGGTACATCGTGGCGGCGGCTATCTATCTGGTCATCACCCTGGTTAGTCAGTACATTCTCAAACGCATTGACCTGCGCGCGACACGTTTTGAACGGAGACCGGGCTGATGCTTGAGTATTTACCTGAGTTAATGAAAGGGCTGCATACCAGCCTGACGCTGACCGTGGCGTCGATTGTGGTTGCCCTGATCCTGGCGCTGGTTTTCACCATCATCCTGACGCTGAAAACGCCAGTGCTGGTCTGGGTGGTTCGCGCCTATATCACGCTGTTTACCGGAACACCGCTGCTGGTGCAGATCTTCCTGATCTACTACGGACCAGGACAGTTCCCGTCGCTGCAAGAGTATCCGGTTCTGTGGCATCTGCTCTCGGAGCCGTGGCTGTGCGCGTTAATTGCGTTATCACTGAACAGCGCAGCGTATACCACGCAGCTGTTCTATGGCGCTATCCGCGCCATTCCAGAGGGGCAATGGCAGTCCTGCGGCGCGCTGGGGATGAGCAAAAAAGACACGCTGGCGATTCTGTTGCCGTACGCCTTTAAACGCGCCCTCTCCTCTTACTCTAACGAAGTGGTACTGGTCTTCAAAAGTACCTCGCTGGCGTACACCATTACGCTGATGGAAGTGATGGGACATGGTCAGTTGCTGTACGGTCGCACCTATGATGTGATGGTCTTCGGCGCGGCAGGCGTCATTTACCTGATCGTTAACGGCCTGCTGACGCTGCTGATGCGTTTGGTCGAGCGTAAAGCCCTGGCGTTTGAGCGCAGAAATTAAACCTTAAACTGCATAACGGCGAATCAACAAGACGGACAAGTCTCACAATTGTCCGTCTTTTTTTATTCATCACAAAATAACTAATCGTTTTTATTGCATATAAATTCATTAAATGGCATTGTGAATTCGTACCGCAGACACGGTAAAAATCATAAGATTGACAGACGGGAGTTTCACAATGAAAAAGTTAGTTCTGGCTGCATTACTCGCAACGTTTGCAACTGGCGCCGCAGCGGCTGAAAAGATCAATTTCGGCGTTTCCGCCACTTACCCTCCTTTTGAATCGATGGATGCGAACAACAAAATTGTCGGTTTTGATATCGATCTGGCGACAGCATTATGCAAACAAATGCAGGCTGAATGTACTTTTACCAATCATGCTTTTGACAGCCTGATCCCCGCCTTAAAATTCAAAAAATATGACGCGGTGATTTCGGGTATGGACATTACGCCGGAACGTAGCAAGCAGGTCTCATTTACCACGCCTTACTACGCCAACTCTGCGTTAGTGATTGCGAAAAAAGAGACCTACAAGACCTTCTCGGATCTGAAAGGCAAGCGTATCGGTATGGAAAACGGCACCACCCACCAGAAGTACCTGCAGGACAAACACCCTGAGGTAAAAACCGTGGCCTATGACAGCTATCAAAATGCGATTATCGACCTGAAGAATGGCCGTATTGATGGCGTATTCGGCGATACCGCAGTGGTGAATGAGTGGCTGAAAACCAACCCTCAACTGGGCACTGCCACGGAAAAAGTGACCGATCCGCAATACTTCGGTACCGGTCTTGGCATCGCCGTCCGCCCGGATAATAAAGCCCTGCTGGAAAAACTGAACGGTGCGCTGGCCGCCATTAAAGCCGACGGCACGTATCAGAAAATCAGCGATCAATGGTTCCCGCAGTAAGACCGGAAATGAATAAAGCCGCTTATCGCGTAACACCGTTCACTTAAGACAATGAATGAGGGGAAACACCGGGATTTGGTTCCCGGAGGGACGCCAAACCCGGTGGTCGCCCCGGATATCTCGGTCTTAAACTAACGGTGTAGTGATAAGCGGCTTTATGATTGTCTGACCAGCAGCGTCAACACTTCATAATGGGCGGTATGCGGGAACATGTCGAAAAGCTGGACGCGTTCAATGCGATAACCCGGTAATTCGCCGATATCTTTCGCCATTGTCTGTGCGTTACAGCTGGAATAGATAATGTATTCCGGCGCCATCTGGCTTAAATAGTCACACAGCGCCTTCCCAATACCGCGACGCGGTGGATTGACCAGCACCAGTTCAGGTACGCCCCCCTGAGCGGTGGCAAATTGGGTTGAGTCCAGCGCCTGAAAATGCAGATTCTGTAACCCTAATTCACGGGCGGATTGCTTTGCGCAGGCGATCGCCTCCGGGGCGATTTCAATTCCGGTAAGCGTCATCTCCGGCGTCGCGCAGTGCAGGCCAAACCCGCCAACGCCACAGAACAGATCCCACATATGGTTGACCGGAAGTTGCCGCACCCAGTCACGCGCCGTTGCATATAATTGGCTTGCCACCACGGGGTTAGTCTGGAAAAAGCTCTGTGGGCGGATCCACAGCGGTACGCCGTTAAAACGTTCCGCCAGCGCCTGCTGCTCGGTCAGGAAGATTTCCGTCTCCCCTTCCATGATCGCCATATGCACAGGCTGAATATTCGCGGTAATGACCTTCAGTTGGGGTAACTGCGCCAGTAACCACGGCAACGCCGCACGTAATTGCCCGAGTTTAGCCTCTGAACGCAACACAAAGCGCAACATCATGCCGCCATCCTGCTGGCTTTGTGTCAGCAGGATGTATTTCAGTTCGCCACGCTTGCGCACCACATTGTAGGGCGTCAGTCCAGCCCGTGCGATAAACGGTTTCAGCGTCGCAAAAATGGGGGCGAAAGAGTCAGGGTACAGCGGGCAATCGCAGAGATCTTCCGGCGTGCCATCACGATGAAGCATTCCCAGCAGTGGTTTCTCCACGCTGCCGCTGACCACCATTTTCGCCTTATTGCGAAATCCCTGTTCAGGGCCGCAGACAGGCGCACACCACTCGGTGACCGGGCGTTCGGTCAACAAGTTTTGCAGTTCGGCTGTTTTGGCGGCGAGTTGCTCGCTTATCGGCGCTGTGATCCACTGACAAGAGCGGCAGCGACCTGCGTCATAGAGTGCGCAGTGCATAAGAAAACCTTCAAATTACCAGGGCGGTGATTATACACATTATTGCAGGCGGAAAAACCGGCGGCTGGCGGGAGGAATAAACAGCAGCAGCAAAACCAGCATATCGGGCAGTTTTTGCATCACAAGGGTACGTAGGATCTCACGTTTTGACTCGCCTGCGATGCTGAACAGTTCAGGATAGCCGTACCCCAGCGAAGCCGCCCACAGATAACCGGTCGCAATGACCTGGGTCAGCAGATAGATCCAGCGGGCCCAGTTGCGCCCTTTGACTAACGAAAACGCGCAGAAAATTTCGACAAATACCAGTACCAGACTCCCCAAAAAGACCAGGGTCAGGTTCCATGTCTGCACGCTGCGATGAATAAATTCAGCGATTCCCGGCACGCCAAGCGTGTTAAAAATCATCAGCAAGTCAAGGCCGCGGATCATAATAATGGCGAGCGCCGCCACCTGCACCAAAGCAGGGACATTCAAACGAGCATGTGATGAGGCTGATTTTTTAAAAAATCCCAACGTGTTCTCTTCCGTGAAAGCAATGCCGCGACAAGCGCGGCAGAGTGTAGCCAGGTGGGCAGATTTTAGTTTCTTCAGCCGCGTCTTGCACGCTGGATATCGCGGATCCGTTGTTTTTCCATACGTGCCATCAGATACCAGGCGATAAATCCGACAATTCCGACCACCCCAAGGATCAGGGTCGCTAAGGCGTTTATTTCCGGGTTAACCCCCATTCGTACGCTGGAGAAAACCAGCATCGGTAAGGTCGTCGCACCAGGACCAGAGACAAAGCTGGCGATAACCAGATCGTCAAGCGAGAGCGTGAAGGCCAACAGCCAGCCGGAGATCACCGCCGGCATAATCATCGGCAAGGTGATCACAAAGAACACTTTCAACGGTGTGGCGCCAAGATCCATCGCCGCCTCTTCAATCGATTGATCCAGTTCGCGCAACCTTGATGAAATCACCACCGCCACATACGCGGTACAGAAGGTGACGTGCGCCAGCCAGATGGTCAACATGCCACGATCCGCCGGCCAGCCGATAGCGTGTCCCAATGCCACAAACAGCAGCAGCAACGACAGTCCGGTAATGACGTCTGGCATCACCAGCGGCGCCGTTATCATAAACGCAAACCCGGTGGAGCCGCGAAAACGCCCAAAGCGAACCATCACCACGGCAGCAATGGTGCCGAGAATCACCGCCATGGTGGCCGCACAGGCGGCAATGGTCAGGCTCAGGGCGACTGCGCTCATCATCGCTTCATCGTGAAAAAGCTCGCCGTACCAACGCGTGGACCAGCCCGCCCAGACCGTCACCAGTTTGGAGCTGTTAAAGGAGTAAATCACCAGCATCAGCATCGGCGCATAGAGGAAGGTAAAACCAAGCACCAGAATGAAGATTCGCCAGGGCGAACGGACTACCGGTAAGTTATTCATCCGTGTTCCCCCGCACTTTTTTGCTGATGTTTGTGGAACCACATGATCGGTACGATCAGCAGTAACAGCATGATAATGGCCACCGCAGAAGCGACCGGCCAGTCACGGTTGTTGAAGAATTCCTGCCAGAGCACGCGACCTATCATGATGCTGTCCGGACCACCGAGCAATTCCGGGATCACAAACTCCCCGACCGCCGGGATAAAGACCAGCATCGACCCGGCAATAATGCCGCCCTTCGTCAGCGGCACGATGACACTGAAGAAGGTTTTCAACGGTTTTGCCCCTAAATCCAGCGAGGCCTCCACCAGCGAATAATCAATGCGCGTTAACGCGGTATAAATCGGCAGTACCATAAACGGCAGATAGGCATACACAATTCCAATGTACACAGCCAGATTGGTGTGCAGAATCGTCAACGGCTGATCGATGACCCCCAGCCACATCAGGAAGTTATTCAGCACCCCGTTGTTTTTCAGGATCCCCATCCAGGCATAAACACGGATCAAAAACGAGGTCCATGACGGTAAAATCACCAGCAACAGCAGGATGTTGCGCGTCGAAGATTTGCTGTGCGCCACCGCCCACGCCAACGGATACCCCAGCAGTAAACAGCAGAGTGTCGAAATCCCCGCCACCTGAAGTGATTGCAGATACGCGTCAAAATAGAGCGGATCGTCCGTCAGTTGCAGGAAATTCCCCAGATTGAGCGTGACAGACAACTGCCCGTCAGCCCACTCCATCAGATTGGTATACGGCGGAATCGCCCGCGCCATCTCCGACAGACTGATTTTAAAGACAATCAGAAACGGCAGCAGAAAGAGCAGGATCAGCCAGATATAGGGCAGCGCAATGACCATCTTGCGCCCGTGCTTCATTTGCATACGCGACATAAACAGCGTGAAATTGCTGTGTTTGTTCACGCGTGCCGGAGGTTCAAGTGTACTCATCTTCGCTCCTTAAACCGTCAACACCACACAGCTGTCCGCATCCCAACACAGACGCACTTCATCGCCCCAGGTGGGTAAACCTTTGCGATAGCGGTGTTCATTCTGTAACTGGGCGCTGATCATCTGGCCGCTTTTCACACGCACATGATAAATGGAGAGATCGCCGAGATAGGCAATATGCACCACTTCACCCACGGCAAAATTGTAACCATCGGCCGGTGGCGCCTCACACAACATGATCTTCTCTGGACGAAGCGCGACATACACCGGCACGTTATCGACAATCGACGCATCGGCATCCACCTTCAACGGATGCACTAGCCCCGGAGAGTCGATCACCAGTCCATTTTCCTGACGGTCTTTCAACAAGCCCTCAAAGACATTCACAGAACCGATAAACTCCGCGCTATACCGAGTGGTCGGATGTTCATAGATCTCTTCCGGCTCGCCAATTTGTACGAACTTCCCGCGATTCATGATCGCAATACGCCCGGCCATGGTCATCGCTTCTTCCTGGTCATGCGTTACCATGACGCAGGTCGCGCCCACGCGTTCGAGGATATCGACCACTTCCAGTTGCATCCGGTCACGCAGTTTTTTATCCAGTGCGCCCATGGGTTCGTCCAGCAGCAGTAACTTCGGACGCTTAGCCAGACTGCGCGCCAGTGCCACGCGCTGACGTTGCCCACCTGAAAGCTGGTGCGGCTTACGTTTGGCAAACTCCTGCATGTGCACCAGCCCCAGCATTTCAGTCACTCGTGCGTCGATTTCGCCCTTTGGCAGCTTGTCTTGCTTGAGGCCGAACGCAATGTTCTGCTCCACCGTCATGTGTGGAAACAGCGCATAAGACTGAAACATCATATTGATCGGGCGTAGATAAGGCGGTACATGCGCCAAATCAACGCCATCCAGGATGATTTGTCCGGTGGTCGGTTGTTCAAAACCCGCCAGCATACGCAGCAGCGTGGATTTCCCGCAGCCCGATGCGCCAAGTAATGCAAATATTTCGCCTTTATAAATAGTGAGATTGACGTCATCCACGGCACTCTGACCGTCATATGACTTAGTCAGATTGCGGATTTCAAGAAGCGGCGTTAGCGCTTTACGGATTTTCGCCTGCGGGCGGAGGATTGGCTCATTCACGGGGTGCTCTCCGGCATAAAACAAAAAACAGGGCAAATTACGCACCATCACGGTGCGCATTGCCGGGTAGCGTGTTAGTTACCCGCCCCACAAAACGTAATGTCCTGCAGGGCGGGTAAGCGTGCGCGTTACCGGGCAATAACCTCAAACGCTTATTTACCGCTCTTCACTTTGGTCCAGGCACGTGTACGAACACGGTCGATCTTCGGATCCTGAACTTTCAGCGTGAACATTTTGGCGCGTACATCCGCTGGCGGATAAATACCCGGGTTGTCACGGACTTCCGGACTGACCAACGTTGTCGCTTCTTTGTTAGCGTTAGCGTAGAACACATGGTCGGAAATGTGAGCAATCACATCCGGGCGCAACAGATAGTTAAGGAACTGATAAGCCTCCTCTTTATTCTTCGCGTCAGCAGGCATCGCAAAGACGTCAAAGAACGCCATCGCCCCCTCTTTCGGGATTGAATAGGAAATATTTACGCCATTTTTAGCTTCTTTTGCACGGTTAGCGGCCTGCCAGACGTCCCCTGCCCAACCAATCGCCACGCAAATGTCGCCATTGGCCAGATCGTTGATGTATTGCGAGGAATGGAAGTAGCGAATATTGGGACGCAGCTTCAGCAACAGCTCGGTTGCCGGGCCGGTATAATCATCTGCCTTAGTACTGTTCGGATCTTTGCCCAGATAGTTCAGCACCGTAGAAAACACCTCTTCAGGCGCGTCCAGGAAAGAGACACCACAGCTTTTCAGCTTCTCGAGATTTTCAGGTTTAAAGATCAGATCCCAGCTGTTCACCGGAGCATCTTCCCCCAGCACCGCTTTCACTTTATCGACGTTGTAGCCAATACCGGTCGTCGCCCACATATACGGCATCGCAAATTTATTGCCCGGATCGTGCTTGGCAACCAGCTTCAATAATTCAGGATCGAGGTTTTTCCAGTCAGGAAGTTTGCTTTTATCCAGAGGTTGAAACACACCCGCCGTTAACTGACGTTCCATAAAGCTCGCGGATGGCACCACCAGATCAAAACCGGTACTCCCGGCCATCAACTTACCTTCAAGGACTTCATTGGAGTCAAACACGTCATAGATAACTTTAATGCCTGTCTCTTTTTCAAAATTAGCCACCGTATCCGGGGCGATATAATCAGACCAGTTATAGATATGAAGGGTTTTTTGTTCAGCAGCGAGCGTGCCGGCAGAGACGGCCATCAAAGCGCCCGCAACCAGACCCGATAGCCATTTTTTATTTAAGGCGGTCATAATCTCTTTCCTTATGAAAATCCGTTAACAAACGAATCAATATTGTCACATTCTAAGATATGCAAAAAATATGCATATTTTTTCATCCGACACAGGTAAAGAAGAGTCGACTCTCCCCCTGCCGTCATTGCTCGCGATATAAAAGCCTCGCAAGAATAACTTTAGCCAGGGTTTGAGACTATAGCTCAGATTAAAAAACGCCTTTTATCAATTTTTTATGCAGGATTTGTCTATGACGTAAAGCGAAACAGCCAGAAAGGAAGTGAATAATTCTTTAAGAAAAGGTTAAATGCAGCATAACGCAATGAAAACAGTAGCCGCTTTGGCAGCGGCTGCTTTTTTTTGAAAGAGATCAGTGAAGAAAATGGTTTTCAGCGCCGTCTTTTTGCGCGTCTTCGTCAGCGCTGAACAAAAGTTGGTGCGCCCCTGCTTCCAGGATAACCATTGAGATCTGCTCTTCGCTCTGACGAACAAACCACTCAAACTGTTCGTACGTCACCCCAGGCATCACGGATAACGACTGGCAGACCACCAGCTTCGGCAGATTGTCATCCTGCATATCGAGAAACGCCTTCACGGTTAACGAACTGGCGTTAATCGCGGATAAATCGGCCGCCAGCGGCAACAGCGCGGAAGGTCTGACTTCCGCCATGGCAGAAAACAGCAGCGTGTTATCCACCAAATCAATTTTTGCGTCGTAGATGCCATCGAAGTTCTGCATATGCGGTAAATGCAGCGCCTGGCAAGTATCACATTCAAAAAAACTCATGCCCAGGTCGTCGAGCCATTGACGCAACGTATCCAGAGTGGGAACGACCAGTGATGTCATAATAATGTGCTACCTCTTACGATGAAAAAATACCGGGCACAGCTTACGCAAAAAGACCGCGTCATACCACGATTAGGGACAATATTGAGATTAGCCACCCGTTTTAAGGCAAAATTCGGCTGTCGCGTGACGTTCAATCCACTGGATCATTCGCCCGGCAATATCAACCCCTGTGGTTTTCTCTACCCCTTCCAGGCCTGGCGATGCGTTCACTTCCATCACTAACGGCCCCCGCTCGGCACGCAAAATATCGACACCCGCGACATCCAGCCCCAGCGTTTGCGCAGCCTTGATGGCAATCTCTCGTTCACGTGCCGTAATTTGGGCAATGCTGGCAACACCGCCGCGATGCAGGTTAGAGCGAAAATCGCCCTCTTTTGCCCGCCGTTCGATAGCCGCCACAACCTCGTCGCCCACCACCAGACAGCGAATATCGCGACCTTTGGCTTCCGCAATATACTCCTGCACCAGAATATGCGCGTTAAGCCCGCGAAAGGCGTCAACCACGCTCTCCGCCGCCTGGCGCGTTTCGGCCAGCACGACGCCAATCCCCTGCGTTCCCTCGACCAGTTTAACCACCAGCGGCGCGCCGCCAACCATCTCGATCAGATCACTGGTGTCATCTGGCGAATGGGCGATCCCCGTAATGGGCAAATCGATCCCTTGCCGGGCGAGTAACTGTAACGAACGCAGCTTGTCGCGCGCGCGGGTGATCGCAACGGATTCATTAAGCGGGTAGCTGCCGAGCAGCTCAAACTGACGCAGGGACGCCGTGCCGTAAAACGTTATCGCGGAGCCAATACGCGGGATGACTGCATCATACTGAGGAAGCTGGCGGCCTTTGTAATGAATGGACGACCCTGCCGGACTCACGTTCATATAGCAGGAAAGGGGATCGAGAATATCAACCAGATGGCCGCGTTTCATCGCCGCCTCTCGCAGGCGTTTACAAGAATAGAGCGTTCCGTCCCGGGACAAAATGGCAATTTTCACCCTGCACCTCTCTGAAAGACCTGGTAAAAGCCTGCGTATCATACACTGGGTTATTGCCTTTAGCGCGTCGCCCAGCCTTGTTTATGTAAATATTCCAGAATGAAAGGTCGGTTTTCTTTAATGATGGTACGCCGAATATGATCGCTCCAGGTATCGCGGCGCGTGTTGCTGTCTCGCGTCTGGTAATAGTGCGCGATCTGCTCGTCATAGTGTGCTAACAAAGCAGCATCCATCGGCTGATACTGGTTCTCGTGAACAATCAATCCGGCTGGCAAACGCGGTTTAATCCCAGGATTATCGGCGGGCCAACCGAGACACAAGCCAAACAGCGGCAGCACGTGTTTTGGCAATTTCAGCATTTCCGTTACCGCCTCGATATTATTACGCAGCCCCCCAATGAACACTCCACCCAGCCCCAGAGATTCTGCGGCGGTCAGCGCATTTTGCGCCATCATCGCGGTGTCGACGACACCCAGCAATAACTGCTCCGCGAGGCCTAACTGGGCATCGGGGCAAATCTGTAAATGGCGATTAAAATCCGCGCAAAACACCCAGAACTCAGCGGCCTGAGCCACGTGTTTTTGCCCGCCGGTTAAGTTTACCAGCGCTTCACGCCGTGTTTTATCGGTAATACGGATGATAGAGCTGCACTGCAGAAAGCTGGAGCTCGACGTTCCCTGCGCGGCGGCGATAATCGCCTCGCGCTGCGCATCGGAGAGCGCTTCATCAGTAAAATGGCGAATAGAACGGTGGCCACGCAGTAAATCAATGGTTGGAGTCATGAGGTTTATCTCTGTCAGAACGGGATGAGGTGTCGGGGGTACGCATCATCAGTTGCGGAGCGAGTCGTTGCGCGATTCGCCACATCAGCACGACTGCGGCAGGCAGCATCAGCAGGACGCCAATAAAGATCATCGCTATCTCCGCCAGCGAGGTGTTAAAAGGTGCAGGCAGTGTGAGAGTGTGATTGAGCGATAACAGGGCCAGCGCCAGTATCACCATACCGAAAAACTCGAGTATCAACACACTTTTGGGTAGCGCGCCAATCGTCCGCATATGATGTCTCCCGATGAACGGATGCTCATTGTAAAGCGTTCGGATATACCTTGCTTAACAGATATAGCCTAAAGATATCAAAGCAACAGGTGCAACCTGCTTTTCATCCACGCCATTTAGCGGCATCATTACTGGATTCGCCGTCAGGCTCAGTAAGTTCGAGGAGAGAAACAATGTTTACCGTGATTTTCGGTCGTCCAGGATGCCCCTATTGCGTACGTGCCAAAGAGCTGGCAGAGAAATTAAGCAACGAGCACGACGATTTCAACTATCGCTATATCGATATTCACGCTGAAGGGATTTCGAAAGCAGATCTGGAAAAGACTGTTGGCAAACCGGTTGAGACCGTACCGCAGATTTTTGTCGATCAAAAACACATCGGCGGCTGCACCGATTTTGAAGCATGGGCAAAAGAGAACGTCAATCTGTTTGCCTGATGCGACGTAACGCCCTCGTCATGAGGGCGTTATTCGCTTTTCTTGCGCCGTGGGTCAAACAAATTGCTGATAAATAAAAAGCAGAGTGCCCCAAGCGCACACCAGAACACCGCGCTAAACAACCACGCAAGCTCCTGCCACAAAGAGCGGGTTGGTGTGAAAAAAAACCGCATTAGCAACAGACAACAGGGCGCCGCCAGCATCGCGCCAAACAGGGGTTTAATCACTTCCCTGCGATGGGACCAGAAACTGGCCACGGCACCGGGTAGCGTAAAAAACAGTAACCCAATCTCAGGATGACCTGCAGCCCGAAACGCCCCTTTCACGTTCATCACTAATGAAAGACACACCACAATAAAGAGTACAAAGCAGCAGACAGCGCCTGCCCAACCTTGTTTATGTTTCAATCGTTCCTCCTGACACTATCTCTATCGAACACTCTTTTCGCCCGAAGGCGTCCAGTCAGATAAAGTCATCCGGCATTCCATGCCAAAACACGCCCACACGATTCTTATAGCCGTTGATACGTAATGAGATTAAACTAACCGCATAAATTGCTTTGTTGCTTTTATTTTGGAGGCTGTGCACGATGTCGTCGCCCCTTAATTCATGGCAAAAACATTAGCGTAAATTGTCATTTCTTTCAACAGCTTACTAGTAAACAAGAAGTTAGTCTCCGTGAATATAAACGTCGCAGATTTGTTAAATGGGAATTACATCCTGTTATTATTTGTGGTCCTTGCGCTTGGCCTGTGTCTGGGCAAATTGCGCCTGGGATCGGTCCAACTTGGTAATTCCATTGGCGTTTTAGTCGTCTCATTATTATTAGGGCAGCAGCACTTCAGTATTAACACTGACGCCCTGAATCTCGGCTTTATGCTGTTTATTTTCTGTGTCGGCGTGGAAGCTGGGCCTAACTTTTTTTCCATTTTTTTTCGCGATGGGAAAAATTATCTGATGTTAGCCCTGGTGATGGTGGGTAGCGCCATGCTGATCGCCCTGGGGTTAGGTAAGCTGTTTGGCTGGGACATCGGCCTGACGGCCGGTATGCTCGCCGGTTCGATGACCTCCACGCCGGTGCTTGTCGGTGCGGGCGACACGCTGCGCCATTCCGGAATGGCGAGTTCTCAGCTTTCCGCCGCGCTGGATAATCTGAGCCTGGGCTACGCGCTGACCTATCTCATAGGCCTGGTCAGTTTAATTGTCGGCGCCCGCTACCTGCCTAAACTCCAGCACCAGGATCTGCAAACCAGCGCCCAGCAGATCGCGCGTGAACGCGGTCTGGACACTGACGCTAACCGTAAAGTCTATCTGCCGGTGATTCGCGCCTACCGTGTGGGGCCGGAACTCGTTGCATGGGCCGACGGTAAAAATCTGCGCGAGCTGGGTATTTATCGTCAGACCGGCTGCTACATCGAGCGGATCCGCCGTAACGGTATTCTGGCGAATCCCGATGGTGATGCGGTGTTGCAAATGGGCGATGAAATCGCGTTAGTGGGTTACCCTGATGCCCACGCCCGCCTCGATCACAGCTTCCGTAACGGGAAAGAGGTCTTCGATCGCGATTTGCTCGACATGCGCATCGTCACCGAAGAGATCGTGGTGAAAAACCACAATGCCGTGGGACGCCGTCTTGCGCAGTTGAAACTCACTGACCACGGTTGTTTTCTTAACCGCGTGATCCGCAGCCAGATTGAGATGCCCATCGACGACAACGTGGTGCTGAACAAAGGTGATGTCCTGCAGGTGAGCGGCGATGCCCGTCGCGTCAAAACCATTGCGGATCGCATTGGATTTATCTCCATCCACAGCCAGGTCACTGACCTGCTGGCCTTCTGCGCTTTCTTTATCATTGGCCTGATGATCGGGATGATCACCTTCCAGTTCAGCAACTTCAGCTTTGGGATCGGTAATGCTGCCGGGCTGCTGTTTGCCGGAATCATGCTGGGCTTTCTGCGCGCCAACCACCCCACCTTTGGCTACATCCCTCAGGGAGCGCTGAACATGGTGAAAGAGTTTGGCCTGATGGTATTCATGGCAGGCGTCGGTTTGAGTGCAGGTAGTGGTATCGGCAACGGACTTGGTGCTGTCGGCGGACAAATGCTGATTGCGGGTCTGGTGGTCAGCCTGGTGCCCGTTGTCATCTGCTTCCTGTTTGGCGCCTATGTATTACGTATGAACCGCGCCTTATTGTTTGGCGCGATGATGGGGGCTCGTACCTGCGCCCCAGCGATGGAAATCATCAGCGATACCGCACGCAGCAACATCCCTGCGTTAGGTTATGCAGGCACCTATGCGATTGCCAACGTCTTGCTGACGCTGGCGGGGACACTGATCGTCATCATCTGGCCCGGCTTAGGATAAAACGGACATTTGCCTTTAAGTGAAAAATTTTTGCAGGTTAGTAGAACTTTTCTTAAAGGTGTCAGTCATAACTAGTGCCACTGCTTTTCTTTGATGTCCCCAATTTGTGGAGCCCATCAACCCCGCCGTTTTGGTTCAAGGTTGATGGGTTTTTTGTTGCCTGAATTTCAGCCCCCTTCAAATCAGCTACTTAGAGCACGCTTTTAACGAGTGTGGCGACAAAATGGTGCCTGCGCTAAAACCGGTCGCAGAAATCTGAGTTCCTTCCCCCTGACGTTTTCGCCCTCTTCACTTCTGAACACTCTCGATTCCTGGTCGCCATCGCGACAAGACTGACTACGGCTATAATTAAAATTCCAACGACAGAAAATAATTTCGAATGTGCTTTTTCGGATATCGAAGTGATTGCATGTATAAAACGTACAACTGTTTCATATTGATAGCGTAAAAGGATTTAGACATGATTTTATTTCTCGTTTTTGTACCCTTGTTAGCCTTACTTGCTCCTGTCCTGGCGGTCATTCTTGTCCAAAAAAACAAAAAACATCAGACAGAAATTGATGCCCTGACGGTCAGCAATATAGCCCTTTCGAATCAATTAAGTGAGAGCCAGGAAAAGTTAGCGCAGGCCATACGTGAACTCTCTGAACGCGAAGAAAAAGCAGCCCCCGTGACCTTGCCCTAGAATCAGCGCCTGCAACATAACCTGCTGCCCACCTGCGCCGCTTGCATGATGCGGGTTATTGCCCATAATTTTGAATGGGCAGACGGGTGATGGGATAACGCAATGCTTCTTGAAGGCAAAATCGCTGTCATTTTCGGGGGTAGCGGCGCAATTGGCAGCGCGGTTGCGCATGTGATGGCGCGTGAAGGGGCGCAGGTGTACCTTGGCGCACGCCACCAGACTTGCCTGGATCGGGTGGCTGGCGAAATCCGCGCCGCAGGAGGAATGGCCGGGACATTTACCCTCGACGTACTCGACGAGCAGTCCACCCTGACGCGCACGACGCAACTGGCCCAACAGGCCGGCGGCATTGACATCGTGGTAAACGCAACCGGCTTTAACCACAATCAGGGAAAAGGAATCGCAGAATTATCTCTGGCCGAATTTATGCAGGGTATAAGCCCGTTTCTGTCTGCACACTTCAATATATCCAAAGCGGTTATTCCCCATATGGGGGGTGAACGTAGAGGAACAATCCTCACGGTCGTTGCTCCCGCAGGCCACATGGCGGTGTCGGGCCACTCCGGTCACATTGTCGGCTGTGCAGGGACGGAAGCGTTCACCAGAGCGCTGGCCAGTGAAGTCAGCCCGAGAAATATTCGCGCTATCTGCGTGCGTTGTCATGCGATTACCGACGCGGTGCAGGCCGGCTCTTATACCCGCGACGTGTTTATGCCAAAGGCGCAAGCGATGGGATTATCCGTAGAAGAGTGGGTCGCGGGCGCGGCGCAAAGCACAATGCTCAAACGGCTGCCAACGCTTTCGCAAGTGGCTGAGACGATGGCGTTTCTCGCGTCGGATCACGCAAGCGCGATGACCGCAACGGTGGTCAATATGACGGCGGGTGCAACGCTCGACGGATGAGACTGCAGACGTTGCTTCAGCTCTCCCCGGCGATTCGCTTTACCATCACCAGAATGTCTTCACGCGCGAGCGGCGTGGTGTCTGTCACAAAATGCAGGGTCATACCTTCTAAGAATGCGTCCAGCGCACGGGCGGTGACCGGATCAAACCACTGCTCCAGCGTGCGCTGACTGCGCTGCATCCAGTTCTGCATCACCTGTTTTAAGGCCGGTTTACGACTGGCAAATGCATACAGCTGGTACATCAGTTCCATGTTGTCCGGCGTTGTGACCCGTGAGCCGTAAATCATGTCGGTAATGGCATTGCAGGCACCCTGCGCATCTTTCACTTCATCAAAAAAGGTCTGATATTGCTGCGACATGCTTTCGGTAAAACCGCTAAACGCCTCCATCAGAAGATCGTCGATGCCTGAAAAGTAGTAGGTCATTGACCCCAGCGGCACCTGGGCAATAGTGGCGATTTTGCGATGCGTCACGGCATGAAGACCATGCGTCACTATCGCCTCCAGCGTAGCCTGAACGATTTTTTCTCGTCGGTTTGGATCGTTTGCACGTCGCACACTGTGTCCTCTCATTCCATTTGTGTACAAATGTACACAAAATTGCTAATGTTGTCTCCTCTCCTCTCTTTTTGGCTTGAATTCATGACCGCCAGTTCATCACGCAGGGCATTAAGACGCCGAACCTGGGCGCTGTTTATGTTCTTTTTCATACCAGGATTGCTGATGGCGTCCTGGGCGACGCGCACCCCCGCCATCCGGGACATTCTTTCTATTTCAACGGCGGAAATGGGGGCAGTACTGTTTGGTCTTTCGATTGGATCGATGAGCGGTATTCTGTGTTCGGCCTGGCTGGTGAAGCGATTTGGTACACGCAACGTTATTCAGATAACGATGTCATGCGCGGTCGTGGGTATGGTGATTCTCAGCATTGCGTTAGGGCTTACCTCTCCGCTGCTCTTTGCGCTGGGTTTAGGTGTTTTTGGCGCCAGTTTCGGTTCTGCAGAGGTCGCGATCAACGTCGAGGGCGCGGCGGTTGAACGCGAAATGAACAAGACCGTCCTGCCGATGATGCATGGCTTTTATAGTCTGGGCACACTGGCAGGCGCCGGTGTGGGCATGATGTTGACCGCATTTGGCGTACCGGCCACAACGCATATTTTGCTGGCTGGCATGATAGCCATTGCACCTATTTTTATCGCCATTCGGGAAATCCCCGACGGCACCGGTAAAAACGCCGCAGATGGCGCCCATTCTGCGGAAAAAGGGCTGCCCTTTTACCGGGATATCCAGCTATTGCTTATTGGCGTAGTGGTACTGGCGATGGCATTTGCGGAAGGGTCCGCCAATGACTGGTTACCGTTGCTGATGGTAGACGGGCACGGATTTAGCCCAACGTCCGGCTCTCTGATATACGCCGGTTTCACGCTAGGGATGACCGTTGGGCGTTTCACCGGCGGCTGGTTTATTGACAGATATAGCCGCGTGGCGGTGGTGCGCGCCAGCGCGCTAATGGGGGCGATCGGTATTGGTCTCATCGTCTTTGTCGATAGCGCCTGGGTGGCTGGGGTCTCCGTGGTTCTTTGGGGGCTTGGCGCCTCGCTCGGCTTCCCATTGACGATCTCTGCCGCCAGCGATACCGGCCCCGACGCCCCGACGCGCGTCAGCGTGGTCGCCACCACAGGTTATCTCGCCTTCCTCGTCGGGCCGCCCCTGTTGGGATATCTCGGCGAACATTATGGGTTGCGTAGCGCCATGCTGGTCGTTCTGGCATTGGTGCTGCTGGCGGCGCTGGTTGCTAAAGCGGTCGCTAAACCAGAAACAAAAACGCACACTGCGACGGAGAATGGTTAATGGGTATCAAGTTAATTGCGGTAGATATGGATGGTACTTTTCTGAGCGACCAAAAAACCTATAACCGTGACCGGTTTATGGCGCAGTATCAGCAGATGAAAGAGAAAGGGATCCGTTTTGTGGTCGCCAGCGGCAACCAGTATTATCAGCTTATCTCTTTTTTCCCTGACATTGCCCACGAAATCGCCTTCGTCGCTGAAAACGGCGGTTGGGTGGTGAGCGAGGGAAACGACGTGTTCAACGGTAAGTTGCCCAGCGCCCATTTTCATGCGGTGGTTGACCATTTGCTGACGCGCCCGGAGGTGGAAATAATCGCCTGCGGTAAAAACAGTGCGTACACCCTGAAGCAGTACGATGATGCCTTAAAAGAGATGGCGGCGATGTACTACCATCGTCTTGAATTCGTCGATAACTTCAGCAATATCAACGACATTTTCTTTAAATTCGGTCTTAACATTTCCGAAGATCGCATTCCTGAACTGCAGGCCGAACTGCACGAGGCCATCGGCGACATCATGGTGCCGGTGCATACCGGTTACGGCAGTATCGATTTGATAATCCCGGGCGTACATAAGGCCAATGGCCTGCGTCTGCTCCAACAACGTTGGGGTATCAACGATGATGAGGTCGCTGTCTTCGGCGATGGCGGTAACGATATAGAAATGCTGCGCCAGGCCGGTTTTAGCTATGCGATGGAGAATGCCAAAGAGGCCGTGGTCTCCGCCGCTAAGTACCGTGCTGGCTCGAACAACAAACAGGGCGTGCTGGACGTGATTGACAGGATTCTTCGCAACGAGGCACCGTTCTCACACTGATCGGCGAGCGCCCTGCTTTGCATGATCGGCGTTTCAAACGGCCAGCCTGCCGGATCGCTCCGGCAGGCTGGTGATTATCCTTCCCGTGAAGCGCCTACCTGTTTATCTTTCAGGAAGATAAACATCAGGAGCAGCCAGATAATCCCGTTTGCCAGATTAAACAGGCTAAACAGACCGTTTCCACCGCCCAGATAAGCATATTTACTCACCTCGATACCGACGGTAAAAATCAGCATCTGCAACATGCCCATCGCGGCAGACACCGTGCCTTTGCTCATGTCGCTGGCAAACAGAGTCAAACGCACCAGCCCCGCGTTTGCCACGCCAATACCAAATGCATAGATGCTGAGGCCTGCCGTCATCCACAGATAGGCATGAGAGGAGACGACCGTCGCCGCAGCCGCGAGAATCAGCCCCAGCATAATCGGCCAGCCGCCCATGATAATTAACGAACGGACCGTCCGCCTGGCCGTCAGACGCGCCAGCACCAGATTCCCTGCGATAAGTGCGCCAAAAATAGGAACCTGTAGCAGACCATATTCATAACTGCTGAGCTGTTCGCCGCTAATGATGATAATGGGAGACTGCGCGATCCATGCCAGCAGAGGCAAACTGACAAACCCCAGCGCCAGTGCGCCTGCCACAAAGCGCACGTTCTTTAACACCAGCTTGTAATCCCGCCACAACTCTTTCAGCGAGAGCTTTTCGCCTATCCGGGTTGCCGTTTCCGGCATGGCGTGCTGTAAGCCGAAAAAGGCGAATGCCGCCAGTACGGCAAACAGAACGAACATGCCTTCCCACGGCAGCACATGGACCCACGCGGCCCCGACGAGAGGCCCCAGCAAGGGCGCAATCAGCGCCACATTGGCCATCAGCGCGGTAATTTTAATGCACACCGCCTCTTCAAAAGATTCCTGAATCGCGGCATAACCCACGGCGCCGATAAAACACAGGCTGATCCCCTGCAGGAAGCGCAGAAAGGTAAATTGCTCAATGTTTTGCGCAAGCAGCGTGGCAAGACAGGTGACGATGAACCACACCACGCCCGCCAGCATCACCGGGCGACGACCAATGCGATCCGACAGCGGCCCTAACAGCCACTGCAAAAACATGCCGCCAGCAAGGTAGGCGGTCATTGATGTCGGCACCCAGTCAATTCCGGCCTGGTATTGTTCCACTACCGCCAGCATTCCGGGCTGGATCATATCGTTAGCGATATAGGTGGAGAATTCGTAGAGCACCAGACAGAGAGGGAAAAGCAATGCCTGACGACCGAGTCGGGCGCCAGAAGATAAACGGTTTTGCATGCAATCTCTTCACAAATGAAAAATCGCGCAAAGTGTAATGAAAGCGCGTCTGCGGATATAGCAAATTATGCGCGTTGACCGCAAATAGCGCACATTTTTACAGAATGTCGATTAGCACCTGTTTCCTTTAAGGTTAATTTAAGTTGCTACCGCTATGATGTTGTCGGAACTCTGTTAATTACCCTGAGATGACACCTTTAAGACAATACCGCTTTACGGTATTTAGCAGGGCTTTTATTCTCAGCCAGGCACGGGTCATTTACATGGCTGTCCTTTATTCACCTCATTGCGCTAAGTCTGAATGTTATGCTGGAAAATATTAATACTTCACTGTTCTCTTTGATCAACGCCACCCCCGATTCCGCGCAGTGGATAATTGATCTCGCCATTTTCATTGCCAAAGATTTGATCAGTATTGTGCCGCTGCTGGCGGTGGTACTCTGGCTTTGGGGACCGCGAGAGCAGGTCAGTACCCAGCGCCAGTTAATCATAAAGATGGCGATCGCCCTGGTAGTCAGTCTGGCCGTCTCCTGGGTCATGGGGCATCTGTTCCCACACGATCGTCCGTTTGTCGACCATATTGGCTATAACTTCCTGCATCATGCCGCAGATGACTCGTTTCCCAGCGATCACGGTACGGTGATTTTCACCGTTGCGCTGGCATTTTTGTTCTGGCACCGGATCTGGTCAGGAGCCGTTTTAATGGCGCTGGCGGTGACTATCGCCTGGTCGCGCGTTTACCTCGGCGTACACTGGCCGCTGGACATGGTCGGCGGTTTACTGGTGGCAATGATCGGATGTCTGAGCGCGCAGATGATTTGGCAAAAATATGGCGCGTCGCTCTATCGCAGCCTGCAAACGTGCTATCGCATATGTTTTGCGCTTCCCATTCGAAAAGGCTGGGTACGTGACTAATCTGATGAAAAAAGAGTAGTATTAATCGCCCTGTACTGTGCAGGGTGATGACTTAACTCTCCAGGGGAACTATGGAAACACGACGCGACGAGCGTATTGGTCAATTACTGCAAGCGTTAAAGCGCAGCGATAAATTACACCTAAAAGAAGCCGCGACCCTTCTGGGCGTATCTGAGATGACCATCCGTCGCGACCTGAACAATCAAAGCGCGCCCGTTGTATTGTTGGGTGGCTATATCGTTCTGGAACCCCGTAGCGCCAGTCACTATTTACTCAGCGATCAGAAATCCCGTCTGGTCGAAGAAAAACGGCGCGCGGCGCAGCTGGCAGCAAGCCTGGTACAACCGCACCAGACGCTTTTTTTCGACTGTGGCACCACCACGCCGTGGATTATTGAAGCCATTGATAATGACCTCCCCTTCACCGCTGTTTGCTATTCGCTGAATACCTTTCTGGCGTTGCAGGAAAAACCATTGTGTCGCGCCATCCTGTGCGGCGGTGAATTTCACGCCAGCAATGCCATTTTTAAGCCGCTCAATTTTCAGGAAACCCTGAATAACCTGTGCCCGGATATCGCCTTCTATTCAGCCGCTGGCGTGCATGTCAGCAAAGGCGCGACCTGTTTTAATCTGGAAGAGTTACCGGTGAAACAGTGGGCGATGTCGATGGCGCAGTACCACGTTCTGGTCGTGGATCACAGCAAATTTGGCAAAGTGCGACCGGCGCGAATGGGGGAATTAACCTGCTTTGATACCATTATCAGCGACTGCCGCCCGGATGATGAACTGGTCGATTACGCGAAAGCGCAGCGCATTAAACTCATGTATTGAGACAGTATTTACCGGATGGCAGCAAATGCCGCCATCCGACATCACGGGGATTACGCGAACCAGCTGCCAAACCATTGATGGAATTTCATCATCACAAAATCCCACATCCGGCTAAAGAATCCGCCCTCTTCCACCGCTTCCATCACCATTAACGGACGCTGCTCAATGGATTTCCCGTTAAGCTGGAAGTCGATGGTGCCCACCACCTGGCCTTTCTTCAGCGGCGCGGTTAACTGCGGTTCCGTCAGGGTAAAGCTCGCTTTCAGGTTCTTAAGCTGTCCACGCGGGATCGTCACCGAACCGCCTTCACCCGCACCCAGGTTCACTTCGCTCTTATCGCCAAACCAGACGCGCTGCGTGACAAACGTGGCATCCGGTTTAATGGGCGTCACCGTTTCAAAAAAGCGGAAGCCCCAGGTCAGTAATTTCTCCGATTCATTAAAGCGAACACGGTCAGTTTTCGTCCCCAACACCACCGAGATCAGGCGCATATCGCCCTGCGTTGCAGAGGCAACCAGATTGTAGCCAGCGCCTGCCGTTGTCCCGGTTTTCATTCCGTCGACATTCAGATTGGTACTCCACAACAGACGGTTACGGTTTGGCTGGCGGATCTTGTTAAACGTAAACTCTTTTTCTTTATGAATGGCGTACTCTTCAGGCACGTCGTGGATCAAAGCTTTTCCCAGCAGGGCCATATCCCGGGCGGTACTGAACTGCCCTGGCGCATCCAGACCGTGTACCGTCTGGAAGGTCGTATTAGTCAGGCCAAGCTTTTGCGCATACCCATTCATTAATCCGATAAACGATTCCTGGCTGCCGGCAACATAATCGGCGAGGGCAATACAGGCATCGTTACCTGACTGAATGATAATGCCTTTGTTAAGGTCGGAAACCGCCACCTGATCGCCAGGCTTAAGGAACATCACCGATGAGCCGCGCAATGCCGGATTTCCCGTCGCCCATGCATCTTTCCCCACCGTCACCATGTCCGTCAGCTTGATTTTTCCGGCCTTCAGCGCCTGTCCGACCACGTAGCTGGTCATAATTTTAGTCAGACTGGCAGGGTCGAGTTTCTCATCCGCATTACCTTCAGCCAGCACTTTCCCGCTGGCGTAATCCATCAGGACCCATGCCCGCGCATCAACGCTCGGCGGCGCGGTCGTCTGCTCGGCCGCCTGCAAGGTCGGCGCAAAAAGGAATAATAGTGCTGAGCCCGCAGCAAGGCTGCGAAGAGAAAAGGAGTATTGCTTCATAAATGCCACCCGAGTATCCATTCCAAAAAAAACACGTTACATCACCGTGTTACAAGTTTGGTGAGTAATAACGCACTTGCGAGCTTAAAGAAACCGTAACCAGGTAAAGTTTTTAAAGTTTATGCAATAACGCCCCGCTACGCTGCATTCCACACGATTTTTTTACAGGCTGTTGCGTAAATATTAGCTTTATTTCACCATGTACCCGGTCAGACGCCGACGCAGCCCTAAGGCTGCCCAATCAAATTAAGGGGTTACTATGATTACGCTGTGGGGAAGGAACAACTCGACTAACGTAAAAAAAGTGTTATGGACGCTTGAAGAGCTGGAATTACCCTTTCAACACATTCTCGCCGGAGGTCAATTTGGCCTCAATCATGACGCTGAATATCTGGCCATGAATCCCAACGGTCTGGTGCCGCTACTGCGTGATGATGAAGCCAACCTTGTGCTGTGGGAATCCAATAGCATTGTGCGTTATCTGGCGGCACAGTACGGGCAAAACCGGTTGTGGGTAGACTCCCCGGCCCGACGCGCGGAAGGTGAAAAATGGATGGATTGGGCAAACCAGACATTGAGTCCGGCGCACCGCGTAATCCTGTTTGGGTTGGTCAGAACCCCGGTGGAACAGCGCGATCCTGCGGCCATCGACGCCAGCGCGAAAGTGTGCGATGGCCTGTTTGGTATGCTTGACGACGCGCTGGCTACTCAACGCTGGTTCTCCGGTAACGAATTTGGCGTGGCCGATATTGCCATCGCGCCTTTCGTCTATAACCTGTTCAATGTCGGCCTGACCTGGACACCGCGTCCGAACCTTGAGCGCTGGTATCAGCAACTCAGCGAACGTCCGGCGTTCCGTAAAATCGTGATGATCCCGGTCAGCTAAGCTGCATCTGTCAGCGGGTTAGTCTGCGAGCCACAGGCTAACCCGGCATCTGAGGGCATCACACACTACTAGCGGGGACTCACTCTGAGTAATTCCCCGTCGGACTCATCGGTTAACACATATAAAAAACCGTCTGGCCCGATGCGAACATCACGAATGCGTTGTCTTCGCTCCCCCAGGATACGTCCATCTTCCGTCACCGTATTTCCGTCGACCGTCATAACAATCACATTCCGCTCTTTTAACGCCCCAATGAAGAGTTTTTGCTGCCACTGCGGGAATCGGTCGCTGTGATAAAAAGCCATACCACTGACGGCGGGCGAGTGCTTCCAGTAAAAGATCGGCTGCTCTGTCCCCGCCACAATCTCCCCTTTCGCTTCCGGGATTTTAAAACCACTGTAGTTAATTCCCCAGGTTGCCAGCGGCCAGCCGTAGTTTTTGCCTTTTTCCGGAATATTGATTTCGTCCCCGCCACGGGGACCATGTTCATTCAGCCAGAGCGTATTGCTCCACGGGTTCATTGCCATCCCCTGCGGATTACGAATGCCATACGCCCAGATTTCAGGTCGGGCCCCATCTTTGCTGACAAACGGGTTATCGGGCGGGATTTTTCCCTGATCGGTCAGACGTACCACTTTGCCCTGCAATTTATCCAGTTCCTGTGCGGTAGGACGCTGATTATTTTCCCCTAAGCCAATAAACAGATGCCCTTTGCCATCAAATACTAATCGTCCGCCAAAATGGTTTCCGGTGGACAGTTTCGGCATTTGCCGAAACACGGTCTGGAAGTTCTCAAGACGTTTCAGGTCTTCGCTGAGTCGCCCATACCCCACCGCCGTGCCCGCATTATCGTTTAGATCGCTTTCCGAAAAACTGAGCCAGACGCGGCGTGACTGCGCAAAGTCTGGTGCCAGCGCCACGTCCAGCAATCCCCCCTGCCCATGCGCCCACACTTTTGGCACTCCCGTCAGCGGATCGGAAAGCCCTTTGCCAGCTTGCCAGTGCCGCAGTTGGCCGCCTTTAAGCGTAATCAACATACCGCGATTGTCGGGTAAAAAAGCCAGCGACCATGGGTGATCAAGTTTGGTTTGCAGCACGTCGACCCTGACTGCGGATGGCGCGGCATTGCCAAGCGTTGAGAACAGCAATAATGGGAGTAACCAGCGATGAGATCGACGCATAACGCCTCCTGTAGGGCTATGCGTTAAAGCGTAGTCAGCGAGAAGGCGTGCAGAATTATTTTTACAAAAACTAATGATAAGGGGGAGTTGCCTCCCCCCTGCTTAGACCTGTGCCAGCATGGAATGCGTTTTCAGGCACTGGATGCTGAGCGTCAAATTCGTCAGACAGTTTTCAAGTTTCTCTGCGTTGACGCAAATGAAAGTCGGACAATCATGATGCCCGCTCATAAGGCAGACGGCAGCGGCAGCTAATGCACCTTCAGCAAGATGCAATGCCTCCCATTCTTCTATATCCAGATGAAGTTTCTGCAGTCGTGGTTTATCGTGAAGTTCGCGATTCAATTCAAAAAAGTTATCACGCAGACGATCACTTTCGCTGACTGACATGTAGCCTTTCGCTTTCCTCAACTGCAGATACGCGGCGAGATCGATTCGCGCGTTGATCAGCTTGTTAAGCAGAGCGGTTCTCAGTCTGCCAACGACCATACCTTGTTCCTCCTCTATTTACTCATGGTGCAACTTAATAGTATGGTCATTTTTTGAACACAATGATGCCTGAGATCAACAATTCACCATAAATTAACAAAATTTACATTGTATCTATAACCTTCATCTTGCCTGTGCTGAACGCCCGGTGAGATTGCGATACAATTTTTGCCCAGATCTCTGTAGAATCCCTGCCCTGACCATTCCAATAACTGAACAATTTTTAAGCTATGAGCAAAGTAACCCACCAGCCGAAAATCGGCTTCGTATCCCTTGGCTGCCCGAAAAACCTCGTCGATTCGGAGCGAATCCTGACTGAACTGCGTACCGAAGGCTATGACGTGGTGCCAAGCTACGACGACGCCGATATGGTTATCGTCAATACCTGCGGCTTTATCGACAGCGCCGTACAAGAATCACTGGAAGCGATCGGTGAAGCGCTGAACGAAAACGGCAAGGTGATTGTCACCGGCTGTCTGGGTGCGAAAGTCGATCAGATCCGCGAAGTTCACCCGAAAGTGCTGGAGATCACCGGACCTCATAGCTACGAGCAAGTGCTGGAACATGTTCACCACTATGTGCCCAAACCGAAACACAATCCGTTCCTGAGCCTTGTGCCGGAACAGGGCGTCAAACTGACCCCGCGTCATTATGCTTACCTGAAAATTTCTGAAGGCTGCAACCATCGCTGCACGTTCTGCATCATCCCGTCTATGCGTGGCGATCTGGTAAGCCGCCCGATTGGCGAAGTGCTGAGCGAGGCGAAGCGTCTGGTCGATGCGGGCGTCAAAGAGATCCTCGTTATCTCCCAGGACACCTCAGCCTACGGCGTAGACGTGAAACACCGTACCGGTTTCCACAACGGTGCGCCGGTCAAAACCAGCATGGTTGATCTGTGTGAAGAACTTTCAAAACTGGGTATCTGGACGCGTCTGCACTATGTCTACCCGTACCCACACGTGGATGACGTTATCCCACTGATGGCGGAAGGCAAAATCCTGCCTTACCTCGATATCCCGCTGCAACACGCCAGCCCGCGCATTCTCAAGCTGATGAAGCGCCCTGGGTCTGTGGACCGCCAGTTGGCGCGCATCAAACAGTGGCGCGAAATCTGCCCGGAGCTGACCCTGCGTTCTACCTTCATCGTTGGCTTCCCTGGCGAAACAGAAGAAGACTTCCAGATGCTGCTCGACTTCCTGAAAGAAGCGCGTCTGGACAGGGTTGGTTGCTTTAAGTACAGCCCGGTTGAAGGTGCAGGTGCCAATGAACTGCCGGATCAGGTGCCGGAAGAGTTAAAAGAAGAGCGCTGGAACCGCTTTATGCAGGTGCAACAGCAAATTTCTGCTGAACGCCTGCAGGAAAAAGTGGGCCGCGAAATTATGGTCATCGTGGATGAAGTCGACGAAGAAGGCGCAATTGGCCGCAGCATGGCCGATGCTCCGGAAATCGACGGCGCGGTCTATCTGAACGGTGAAACAAACGTAAAACCAGGCGATATCGTGCGCGTGAAAGTAGAGAACGCCGACGAATACGATCTGTGGGGTAGCCGCGTTTAACCCTTTGCGCCGCCTTCAGAGCAGCGTGTACTGAGGATAAGCGGGCTCACCACTCCCGAAGAAAGCCAGGTTTTTATACCTGGCTTTTTTCAACGTCAGCAATAACGTTTTTTCCGTCAAAAAATCAAAAAAGAGGATAATTTTATCCTGCCATTCCAATTTCTTATAACACAATATCATTGAACAATAATAAATTAATAACATGAAATTTTTTTCCTCTCAGTTTAATGATGATGCGAATGGCAACAATTGGCGTGGTCTGGGTGGTCAATCTATACTGCTATTGAACAGATAATTAATAACGTTGATTATTTGAATTCAATACACATGTCATCTCCACCTACAACAGGAGGGAGTATGTTTTATTTTAGAATAAACAGAATCAGGATTTTAGATAATCATAAAAAAGGTTTTCTCTTTTTTGGCGATGATGTTGTACAAGTTAAATTAATTAGTTTTATTACCTCAGATGCAGACATTCCGATACTTGATGCCTGGTATTCGGAAAATGATGAGGAGGTAAAAAAACAGCTACTCACACAGGCAGTTCAACAAGTTGTGTCAGCACGATATTTTAGTGAAGTCTCTGAGGTCAGAGATAATTCTGTACTCACTTTTGGTGATACTGGATATGCTCTCTACTCATCCCCCAATATCCCAGATAATTTCAACTGGTGTCTGACGGTGATTAAGGATGACAATAATACCAATGAAATAGGAAGGCAGCTGGAATCGGCAGTTATGCAACCTGAGTTTGATGTTTTTGCTGCAAGTTTAGGAACACTGATTCTTGGCGCAGCAAATCCCGCGTTTGCTGCGGGTGTGATGATTGCAAAATTCTTAACTAATATCGTCTCCACCACACTGAAGAATAATCCCGATGATCAACTCGGCTTGCTTTATATGTCACTCAACAAGCAAGAGCATTATCGATATGGTGAAAGGAAACGAGATGGCATCCCCGATCTAACAGGAAACATCCGTGTGGATTATTCTCTCTTTGCCGTCAAACAAGAGTTGCAATAAAACTTTAGTGGGGAGGAGAACAGTTATTTTTCTAAAAAGGTACACAGCAATACAACGTTGGTCTGACTGGTGTAGTGCTTGAGCATGATGTTATTTGCACCTCATTTTGCGAATGAATTCTCTTCCCCATTCCTGGAGCTAATATCAAATAAATAAGTACAGGATAGCACTGCTATCTGTACTCCCCTCATAAAGGAGAATACGATGTTTACTCATAACAAAATTGAGTCACTCCAGTTAGCATTAAAATCATTAGATCTTTATAGTGGGAAAATAGATGGCCTCATCGGACCTTTGACGTTGTCTGCAATTAAAAAACTCGAAGCCTTCATGGCCGAAAAATCTTTTACGGATAAACCGCTTCCAGACGACCCTATACCGGATATCACGACAATTGATAACGTAATTGATCAACCGGGGTCAAATATTGATGAAGCGCTGATATTTACCTTAAAAAATGAGGGTGGCTATACAAACCATCCGGCGGACAGAGGCGGGCCAACAAATAAAGGCATCACGCTTAAGAGATTAGAGGAGTATCTGGGGAGAGATGACGTTACAGAAGAAGAAGTAAAAAACATGAGTTTTGAAACCATTAATATTATCTACAAAAAAAATTATTGGGATGTATTAAATCTTGATCAAGTGTTAGACCAGAGCATTGCTACCGCGCTATTTGATATGGGCGTATTGTGTGGTCCTGGAACAGCATTAAAACTTTGTCAATCGGTGCTGGGTATTAATCAAACCGCCAGAATGAACAGTGAGACGCTGGAAGCCATCAATAATACTACCGATGACAAATTCATCCCGCTGTTTGCCGATAAAATTATTGAACGATTTAACCAGATTGCCGCCAATAATCCATCCCAGAAGGTTTTCCTTAAAGGCTGGACAAACAGGGCCAATAGACTTCATTCACTGATTGATAATGACAGCGTAGACGTTAGTGTACCTCCACTGGTGCCGGGAACATCTATCGGAGAGGAATTATATGCACTGGCGGAAAATGCTGGTGTTCCGCACGATGACATTAAAAGAATGATTGACTGGCAGACACATAATAATGCCGGGTCTAATCCCCGATATTGGGCTGTTTTCAAAATTAAAGAGCATTCCAAAACAAAAAGAATGCATATATTTGATCGGGTCAATAAGACGGTTCAGAGTGTTCATGCGGTACATGGGACGGGCAGCGACCCAAATCATGACGGACTGGCGACAACTTTTTCAAATACACCAGAGTCATACCAAAGTTCGTTAGGACTCTATAAAACGCTGAGCACCTATACGATGGCACAACATGGCAGAGCACTAAGACTGGAAGGTCTGGAAGAAAGCAACAGTAATGCTTTTAAGCGCGGGATTGTCTTTCATGGCGTCCCTTACGCGGGGGAGCAGTATGTTAAGCAATATGGCCGTTGTGGACGATCCCATGGCTGCCCTGCCGTAGAGTATGCCCTTGTGCAGGCGCTTATTGATCAGCTCAAAGGGGGCTCACTGCTGTTGATATCCTGAACAGAAACTACCGACGACAATATTTCCGCCGGTTACGGCTCACGTGTAGCACACGATAACATCCGTGAAAAGGCCAGCAGTATCTGCTCGTCATCCTTGATGAGTCGGTACTGCTGCTCTGGTAATTCATGATAGTGTTTCAATTTGGCATAAAGCGTGTCATTTATTTAGACATGACCACAAAACCGTTTCCCATAAACACCAAACCGGGCTTTAACCCTCTCAGGCAGATCACTACCTTTATAACCTACACAATCCCCTTTGCAGAGAAAGACGGTTCCTTCTGGCAAGCCGTCGTCTCTCCAGATTACGGCCATAAGAAACTTGAAGCAGCGCTGAATACAAAATGTATCGCGCTCAACAACCCGTTTGACTACTTCAATATTTATTTCTCTGATGCATCAGGCAATTTTGGGAAATTTAATATCCTTTACGTGACCTTATTCACAATCACGATACAGATCCTGGAACACATTCTTTATAGAAGACAAAGCATGATTCTCGCTTTAATATGCCTATAGCTCATTGAAAACTGAAAGGTTGAACATGTCTGATGCACTGACAGGACCGTTAACACGCCTTATCGGCATAAGTAAAGAATTTGAAACTACCGCTCCCCATATTTTTAATGATTTCACATCGCAATTATTTCAGATAAATAATTTTACCGCTTGCGTGCCGCTGATTGGCATATTTAGCGCCGGCAAATCGTCTCTCCTCAATCTATGGCTGGGGCAGAATATATTACCGGTTGACCAGGCCCCAACCACCGCGCTGGCAACAGAATTGCACTACGGCGATCAACAGACTCTGGTTATTGCCCTGGCTGATGGCACCGTCAGAGAGGTGCACTATGCTCCGCAAAACGCCCTTGATGTTAATAACGATGCAACGCCGGAGGATCAATATGCCTGCTTAACCGTACCCTCTGCCCGGCTCCGCGATCTGCATGGTCTCATTCCGGTGGATATGCCGGGCGTAGATTCAGGAATAAAGCGGCATGTTGATGCATTTTACCGCTACGCGGAACGCGGCGCGGCATTTATTGTCGTGGTTTCGGCTGAAAGCGGAACCCTGCATGCCAGCCTGGCGGCCGTGCTGCATGAAATTGCGTTCCAGCCCGTCCCCTTACTCCTGGTTCTGACCAAGTGCGATAAATTGACGCCGGAATCGCTGGATAATGTTGAAGAGGAAATATCCGGTAGGCTAAGCGATCTGGGATGCCAGCCGCGGATCGTCGTGCGGGCAAGTCGTAATGATCGTGAAACCGCCGATCGCCTGCAGGATGCCCTGCTTCAGTTGAATATCCAGGATCTCAAAGTTATCCATTTTGCCGGGCAAATTCAGTCATCGGCTTCCCGTCTTCTGGATCATATTACAATGCTGCGCAAAAGCAGCACACTGGATCCCGGCGCCCTTGATGCGCAAATTTACCAGTACGACCGCGCCTGTCAGGAGCTGAATGACACGCTGGCACGCCAGAAACGCCGTCTTTCCGGGACACTTCGCCAAAATACGATGGATAAGGTGAGCGGCGACGTGCATAACGCGCTGGTGAAAAATCTTGACGTGTTATACAACTGCCTTATGCAGGGCGAAGATATTTTCCAAACCCGTACGGCAGCAATCATTAGCGATGTTTATCGCACCTCTCTGAACCAGGCCCTACGAGTTAATCTCTCGGATATCGTTGTGAATATGCAGAATGAGGCTGTCGGTGAAAATATCGATATTGGCAGCATTCTGCAAAACGGTTCACAAACCGCCATGCTGGTTCTGGAAACGCTGGCAACGGTGAGTAAAGGCAGTCGTTGGTATAAACTCATCTCCACTGCCCTCGCCGTGACGACCTCAGTCATTAACCCTATTGTCGAGTTATTGATCATTTTCTTACCCGACATTATTAAGCTTTTTTCAGACCCGCAAGAGCGTAAACGAGAACTGGTTAAGCAAAATCTGCAGGAGAAAGTATTCCCTGAAATCCGACAGCGAGCGCGTGAAGCGCTGGCAGAAATACTGCCGGAAATTGAGCTGGAGTTAATCGCCGGTCTGGAAGAAGAGTGGCGTACCCGGATAGAAGAGAGTCGCTCCGCACTTGAGCATTGCCGTGAAGAAAAGCGTCAACACGAAGCTGAATGGCTCGCCCAGCAAGATCTCTGGTCTGCGCAGATCGACGAAGTCCGTGACGCCATTCGAGAAATCGAACAACGACAAAAATCGCTAGCTGTACACCCATAACTTATTCAGGGACGATGAATCATGAGCGCCTCCACCCCACGCGATGGTATTCACGCATTTATGCAAACACTGGAAAACGTCTGCGCCAACCTTACTCCCCATAAGGATTTTCTGCGTGAAGAGCGACTGTTCCAGCTAAATCAAATCCTCGCAAACATGCGGCGCAGCCTCGCCGCTGAAGACGAAGCCAGCCGACTGTTACGCATCGGCATCGTCGGATCGGTAAAAGCGGGGAAATCCACCTTTCTGAATGCCCTTCTCTTCAACGGTCAGCATATTTTACCGAAAGCAGCGACACCGATGACCGCTTCGCTGACCCGTCTGCGCTATGCGCAGGAACAGTGTGCAAAGCTGGTGTTTTACTCGCCCCAGGACTGGCAAAACATAGAGAGTGACGCCGATGCCGCCGATAAGATTATTGCCACAAAGTTGAGCGAGGTGCGCTCCCGTCAAGCCAGCAGACCCGGCACCACCTTCAACGAAGAGAGAGCCCGAAAAAGTATTATCCACGAACTGCCACCCGAATTAGCTGCCTGCCGCGAACTCCGGGAAACAGCGGAAAGCGAAAGACTGGACATCTATAGCGAGCTGGAAAAAGGGGAACAACTTATCCCTTTTAGCGACCTGAGCGAAATCCAGGCAAAACTCAGCGAGTACATTGGATCCCGCGGGCGTTTAACGCCCCTTGTCCGTCATGTTGAGTTAAACCTTAACCATGAGATGCTCCGCGATATCGAAATTATCGATACCCCGGGGTTAAATGACCCTGTTGTTTCCCGCAGCCGGGAAACAATTAATTTCCTCTGCCAGTGTGATTGCGTCATGATCCTCTCCTCTGCAGGTGAATTTTTATCCAAACAGGATATGGATCTTATTAAACACAAACTGGTCAATGATGGCATTCTTCATCACATTATTATTGCCAGTAAAATGGATTTAGCTATTCAGGATCATCGCGGCCAGAAAACGTTTTTTAAGGATGCCTTTATGGCTACGCGGCAAAACGTCGTCGACGCCATGAAAGATCGTTTCGATACGCAGGAACCGGTCCTGATATCGGCCTTACTGGAAGGTATCGCGTGGAAAATGGAACAGCAGCACCCCTTAAGCGAGGAAGAGAAACTCACCCGGGATAACCTGGCAAGCTTTACTAACGCTCCGTGTGAAGCGAAGGATTTTCGGGTAATTGCCGGATTAAAAAAAGTGCGTCAGGAGCTGGAGCTGTGCCGGGAGAAAAAAGACCAGATTAAGTATGCGCATCAAATTGATTTAATCCGCGGCAAAAATAGTGAACTACGCGACTGCCTTAAACACCTCGAAACCGCCGCACAGGGCGACAAAGAGACGCTCGGTTCAGTTGATCTGGAAACCCTGCAGACGGGGATTAATGCGCTCACTCAGAGCGTCAAAAAAATCGACGCGGATATTAATGTCCATTTCAGTACGGCAGAGCTGCAGATGAATCAGGAATTTGAACGCCTGAAATTGCGTATTATTGGGCTTATTGATAATTACCGTGAACTGAGCGTCAGCAGTAAAAGCCGTGATGTGGATCGCAGCACCACCAGCGGCATGTGGTTCTGGAAGAAAACCCACACACATATTGTGTCGGTAACCGAACATATGGCGGAAACTTCAGATATTATCCACACGCTGCGCAGCTATACCAGAAGCGTACATTCGGAGATCCTCACGGCATATAGCCATTTTGCGCCGCTGGATACCTTAAGGTCGCAGCTGAAAAAACGCGTACTGGATGCTTTTCAGGAAGCTGATGTTACCTTTAGCAAAGAGACTATTCTTGTACCACTGCAAATAAGCCTCGATAAATTGCAGATCACCCCTCCCCTTTATGAGCCACAAGCCGAGATCGACGAAATTATTAATCAATTTGGTGCCAGCACGAAAAATGAGGATATTGCCAGATTAAAAGTGGCGCTGGAAAATGCACTGGACAGCATCAGCAAAAAGATCCGGCTTACGCTGGATGAACAACAGATCCGTTTTATCAGAATTCTGCATCAACAAAATGACGCATTTGTCGGCGATATTAGCCAGTCCGTACAGAGCAGCCTTGATAAACTCGCCGCACAATACACGGATAAACAAAGCAATATTGCCCGCTATGACGAGACAATAACGCTACTGCGGGGATTGCGTACAGAATTATCCCATCAGGAGGTTTAGCGTGGATTTCGAGGATTTATTCACGGATGACATTCCCACAGAATTGGCCAGCGATAGCACGCAGGAAAAAGATGTCGCGCTAGCGTTACTGCTTCGCCTGTACGCTGGCAACACGCAGAATCAAAAATATTTTTCGCTTCTTCGTCGCAACCTGCAGGAGTATCTGCCCGAAATAATAAGCCGGGATGCGCTTAAAGATGAGCGAGAGCGTACGCTGGTAGAAGCCTTTCGCACCCTGAGTGCAAAATTCGTTGAGCAAGCGCAACTTCCGCAGCTTAAAAACAAATGTCTGGTCGGAGTGGGAGGCAGATTTAGCGCCGGTAAGTCGCACTTTCTCAATACCCTGACCGGACGTCCCCACCTTCCCACCGGGCAACGCCCAACAACTGCGGTCGCCACATACCTGGTAGGTCAGGAGCACCCGTCCATCGCAGCCTACACGGCGAATGAAACACGGGTTCCCCTGGAGCCGGAAGAATTACAAAGCATTGCCCACGTTTTTTATAAAAACTATGGTCTGGGTTTCTCCGACATTCTCAAGAAGATCGTGATAGGACTGCCAGACTTCCCGTGGCCTGGTATCGCGCTGCTTGACACGCCAGGCTATAACAATGACGACGAAGAAAACCGTGGCGATCGCCTGTTTGATGAAAAAATTGCCAGGGAGCATCTGAGCAACTGCGACTACATTATATGGCTGGCAACCGCCGATAACGGCTCATTAGGCCAGAGTGATATTGCCTTTCTTAACTCGCTGCATTTAGCCCACCCTTGCCTGGTAGTGTTAAACAAAGCGGATGGAAAAACCGAAGGCGATCTGCGCAGCATCATCACCACATTTAAGGACCAACTGGATAATGCCGGAATTGCTTATTGTGGCGTGACGGCCTTTTCATCAACGCTCAACACAGAGTATTTAGGCGCAACGCTACTGAGCGATTTTATTGCGCAGGCCTGCAATGACGAGCAGGCTCGTCAGGATATGAAACAAGAACTGTTGAATCTGCAGACCGAGTGGCAGCAAATGAATCAACAAAAGCGCGACGCGCTTAGCCAGACTAATGCTCCGATCCGGCGCGGTATCGTGAAAAGCGAATCACCACAGTATATCCGCTCATTGGTTGAAGCTTACAGTCTAAATCACACGCTAATCGCCGAGCTTACCCGTCAGAGTAAAGCCTTTAATCTTCAGATCGATAAGTTATTAAATCATGAATAAAGCGATGCCACACTTTCTTGATGACCTTGTCAGCCTGCTGCAGGATGAACCGCAACAGGATACCTGGTCCGCACCGTGGAAGATGCTGAAAGCATCCTGCGACACACTCATCGAACAACATTTATTACCCAGTAGCTACCCGGATAAAGCAGCACTTCAGTTGGCCCAACAGCAGGCCCTCGATCGTCTCCTTGTCATGCTGCGCTTTCCCCAACTCATTAATCATCATGTGGTCTGCTATATCGGTTTCCGGGGACATGAACGCGATACGTTGTTGCCTGCATTTATGCAATCGCGACGTTTTCATCGCGCGAATGACACTATCCCGACGCTGATGAACCGCCCATACTCGCTTGCCTGTCAGGGCGGCGTTACGCTGTATCACAAGCACTGCCCGATGAACGAATCTGCCATCCTCGATACCTTCGAAAAAATGCGGCAGCATAAGGGCGAATTGCAAAACTTTATCTCCGCCTTTGCGCTCGCAGTGCCCCACATCGGCCCAGCAGTTACGCTGGTTGACATTCCTTCCCGCGCTTCACCAGACTCGCTCTATTTCAACGGACTTCTGGACGTTGCCAACACCATCATCTTGCCAGCCAGGTCACAATACCTGATAAAACGTACGCTGAAAGTACTTGAACAGACCGGAAGTACGGCGCAAATCCATCTGGTATCAGTTCGTGAAGGACAAGCCGCCGAACTAAAAGGCATGTTTCGTAAATTATGTCTCCAGGAAACACCGCCCCCGGAACTGACGTCGCTGCGCCCAACAGTCAATAGCGGAATTTATCACGAGATTGAGGCCATTTTCGAAGAACCGCTGATTTGGTTGGAAGGGGAGATCAAACGCAGTAAGCACATTATCGCGAATGCGAACGCGGATCTGGTGCAAAACGATGCAGACACGCATGTCAGCAACGTTATCGAAACGATGATGCTGCAAACGAAAAAGCAGTGTGATGAGCTTGCAGAGTCCACCCTGCGCTACCGCCAGTGCCTGGACCTCCTGTTAAGCCAGTGCCGCGAAGTAGAGACGATTTTTGAAAAACAACGTGCGCCGGAGCTACCCGGAACAGATGCCCATTCCTCCCTGCGCGATCGGCAGTGGAAATATGCGCAACAGCGCTTCATTTCACTTAGCTACAAGAAACAGACAAGTAAAGCCATCCGTCTTGCCGGCGACCTGCGCCTTGCTGGTTACCCCCATGCGAATATCCTCAATCTCTTTATCAGCGAACTTAGCAATAAGCCACTCAGCAGCGCGTACCTGGCGGAATTACGCGCACTGAGCGGCAGTCAGGATGATTTCATTTATCGCGCCTGCCTGCATTTTCGCGCCGCGCTGGGCGTGAACGACGCCGAGGCTGGCCAGCGCTATGCGGCCAATATTGTGTGCCGGACAGGCGAAGAATTTTATACACTCGGCTGCTGGAAACTGACCTCACGCCCCAATGAAGGCGAGAAATATCTCCGCCGCGCTTACATGCTTGGCGACTCCCTTTCCGGTGACCTCTTATTACGCCGAGTGGATAAAAAATCCCCCAGAGAAGCCGAGGTAACTTTGCGTTATCTGGCCAACGCCCTGCATCCCGGCGCCAATTATCTCTATGGCTGCCATTTTATCGACAACCATCGTCCAGAGAACGCCCATCTTCATTTACGTATTGCGGCGGCATTAGGTCATCTGGATGCACTCAAAGCGATTGCCCGGATCGAGTACAGCAAATACGCCGCTCCGCAGGAAATGACGCCCTCCAGAAAGAACGCGCTGCAGATTTATCACTACCTATGGCACGATGCAGCCAGAACACAGCGCAAAAATGCGGCATTTTTTGATGACAATGATCGGTATATCTACGGCAGCCTGCTGCACTTACAAAAAAGATTTACCGAAGCACACGCGATCCTCGAGCAGTGCCAGCAGACCAGAGCCTGGACCTTACTGGGCAGAATGCATCACTATGGCGACGGCACACCGATTGACCTCAATTTGGCGCGAACCTATTACCAAAAAAGTATCAGCGCCGGCGATATCAGTGCGATCAAGATGCTGACACGTCTGGAAAAGACTATCCAGGAAAAAGTCAGCCGCGAGAACGCCTACAAAACCTCTTACCAACGCACAGAGCATACCTCGTACCCCAGCTCCTCCAGCGACAGCAGTTGCTTTCTGACCACTGCAACCTGCCGCGTAATGGGCTATGAAGATGATTGTGAGGTATTGCAATCCTTCCGTCATTTTCGTGACCATATCTTGCTTGAGCAGCCGGACGGCGAAAATTTGGTCGGAGAGTATTATCATATTGCGCCCAAAATCCTTGATAAAATTGACGCCAGCGAAAATCCCCAGGCAGTGTATCAGTGGATGTGGGATGACTATATCAAACAAGGTTATGAACTATTGCTGGCTGGAAATCATCAGGAAGCAAAAGACCTTTATATAAAACTTGTGACGACATTAATGAAAATCTATCTTTAATTGCAGATAGTCCAATCTATTTTAGGTCTGCAAAGCTCATTTTGTTTTGCTGAATTTTTACATGAACAAGCGTATTACGTTTGAAGATGGGTTTCCTATGGAAACCCATAATTCTGAGGAAACCACCGGTTCCCTATTGGTTAACATATTAGCGAATTTGTCATGTCAATTTACTGATAGCAGGTCCAGGCGATGCAAAAGGAATAATGAAGACTGGCGCAGTGATTCGATACAGTTTACGGTTACCGATTGAGGAATTTGACCAGCAGACAGGAACTCGCAATGGCACGAAGAACTGAGCTTAGAGGAATTGCTAATTCACTTAATGGAAGCTTTGTCAGCTGAAACAACGAGTTCGGTGGATACTGGTCTATTGGTCAGTTAAAGCTATCCGCTACTGAAAGGAGGCTCACCTCATTGAGGTTTTCATTTCCCGTGCATAAACACGACGCCAGCGTTGTCCTGATGAATTACATAGCGCGGCGATACACATGTTTGCTGGCTGAGCTTTTGGTGAAACAGCGACTTCCTGACACCTGGGTTAAAGATGTTAGCATTACGCTTGACTTCGACACTATTGCTGAAGCTACCCAGTTACTTGACAGCCCAACACTGGGTGAGCCTTTCAAATGCCTTTGTCAGATAGTTGATGATAATGGTCATCTCTACTCCTCCGTTATCTATGGTCGGTGCTTACCCCATTCTGCTGTGAGAGAATTGCGATCGCCCCGTGAACAGTTGCCTTAGACCATCCGATACTAAGAGGTATTAGTATTAATTCCCTCATACCCGACAGTAGCATTGCTGTTAGCAGAGTCGTGCCAACAGCGGACGCTAAAAGCATCACATTATGTTAATTATTGGGGAGCAGTCCATATTCTATCTCAACAGGTATAAGGAAAACTTCCAACCTGGTTAGATAACGCCGTAAAAATGCTTTGAAATGCCAAACGCATCTTAGCCACAAATAATGCCGCATTCGACTACATTAGAAAGTAATTCACAATAGGGAGTTGACCAGAGAATGATTACAGTACGAAAAGCACATCTGGATGATGCAGCATTATTAAGTCAAATGGGTTATTCCAGCTACACTCACCACTTTGCCCACTTGTGGCATGAACACAACGAATTGCAGGCTTTTCTCTTTCAGGAGTACTCTCTGCCCGCAATACAGGAAGAATTACAAAGCGAAGCCAGTTGCTGGTTTATCGCAGAAGAGACTGCTCCGGTCGGATTCGCCAAAGTATCCTGGCACTGCCCCGTGGATGAAAACGGCCCGACAGGTACATTGCTGCATAAACTCTATCTGTTACCTGGTGAAACCGGCAAGGGCTACGGTGAGACTCTGCTTGCAGAAATAGTGCGTATGGCGCAATACCGTGGTGAAACCTTTTTCTGGCTGGAAGTTTTAGACGCTAACCCGCGGGCGTACCGCTTTTACACCCGCCAGGGGTTAACACATATCAAAGATACAACGTTCAGCACCTCAACCCAGCAAAGCACATTGCATATCCTGGGTAAACGTATCTGAGGGATCTCCTTACCGTTCAATTTGGCCTGCCGCAGCTACCCTTTAATCTTCGGATCCAGCGCGTCGCGCAGCCCATCGCCCAGCAGGTTAAACGCCAGCACCGTCAGGAAAATCGCGACCGCCGGGAACAATGCCACGTGCGGCGCAATCACCATATCCGCCCGCGCTTCATTGAGCATTGCCCCCCACTCCGGCGTCGGCGGCTGTGCGCCTAACCCGAGAAAAGACAAACTGGCCGCCGAGATAATCGAGGTGCCGATACGCATGGTAAAAAAGACCACAATCGAAGAGACCGTTCCTGGAAGGATATGGTTGAAAAGAATGGTGGCATCACTGGCGCCAATACTGCGCGCCGACTCAATAAACGTTTGCTGTTTTAACACCAGGGTATTCGCCCGCACCAGACGGGCAAACGCAGGAATGGAGAAGATCGCCACAGCGATAATCACATTGGCAATGCCGCTGCCCAGCACCGCCACCACCGCAATCGCCAGCAGAATGCCCGGAAAAGCAAACAGCACATCGCAGATACGCATGATCATTCTGTCCCACCAGCCCTCGTAGTAGCCCGCCAGTAAACCGAAGACCGTACCTATCGCCGCGCCAATAAACACCGCAAATACCCCCGCCGCCAGGGAGATTTGCGCCCCAACCAGCACGCGACTGAAAATATCCCTGCCCAGCGAATCGACGCCAAACCAGTGCAGCATGGAAGGTCCGTCATTGAGGCGGTCGTAATCGAAGTAATTTTCCGCATCGAACGGCGTTAACCCACGGGCAAAGATCGCCACCAGGATCAACAGCAGCACAAAAACACCGGCGATCATGGCCACACGCTGACGACGAAAACGCCGCCAGAACTCATACCACGGGGTGCGAACCCTGTCCGGTTTCACCAGAGGCATGGCATTTAAAATTGCCTGACGGCGCCAGTTGAACAGTCGCATCCTTACTTGTACCTGATAGCCGGATTAATGGCGGCGTAGAGCACATCCACCACTAAATTGATAAGAATAAATTCCAGAGAAAACAGCAAGATCTCAGCCTGAATCACCGGATAGTCGCGCATTTCCACCGAGTCTACCAGCAGGCGGCCAAGCCCCGGCCAGTTAAACACTTTCTCGACGACAATAGAGCCGCCAAGCAAAAAGCCAAACTGTAGCCCCATCATGGTGACAACCGGGATCATGGCGTTACGCAAACCGTGTTTTAGCACAACCCAGGTTTCGCTCACCCCTTTCGCGCGGGCGGTACGCATGTAATCTTCACTGAGCACATCGACAAACGACGCGCGAGTGAATCGCGCCATCACCGAGGCGACCGCCGCGCCCAGCGTGACAGACGGCAAAATGTAGTGCAGCCAGGTGTCTGCGCCGACCGTGGGCAACCAGCCCAGTTCGACGGAAAAGACCTGCATTAGCAGCATGCCAAGCGCAAACGCCGGGAAAGAGATCCCCGTGACTGCCAGCGTCATGCTCACTCTGTCCGGCCAACGGTTACGCCAGACTGCGGCAATAATCCCGGCCGTCATCCCAAACATAACGGCCCAAACCATGCTGGTGATGGTCAGCCAAAACGTCGGCATAAAGCGGCTGGCGATCTCTTCTGAGACCGGGCGGCGGGAAACCATCGACGTCCCAAAGTCCCCCTGGAGAACGTGGGTGATGTAATGCCAGAACTGAACATGTAGCGGTTGATCAAGGCCAAGCTGCTGGCGCACCAGTTCAATCACCTGCGCATCGGCCTCCGGTCCGGCAATCAGCCGTGCCGGATCGCCGGGTAACAGATGGACAAATAAAAACACCAGCACCGCGACAATCAACAGGGTTGGAATTAACCCCAGCAGACGCTTGAGAACATAACTAAACATCAGACTCCCTGCGTCTGCCCCTGAACATCAGGGGCAGAATATATGGCTTACTTCAAATCCGCATCTTCAAAACTGAAACCCGTGTCCGGCATAATCCAGAAACCGGTCAAATTTTTACTGTGTGCTGAAACCAGTTTTTCGACAACCAACGGCACCCACGGGGACTCTTTCCAGATGATGTCCTGCGCCTCTTTGTACAGGCGCGCTTTCTCCGTTGGGTCATTGGTTTTCAGCGCGTCCGCCAGATCGCTGTCGACCTGCTTATTGCTGTAGAACGCGGTATTAAACAACGTTGGCGGCCAGTTTTGCGACGCGAACAGCGGCGACAGCGCCCAATCGGCTTCCCCCGTGGAGGCGGTCCAGCCGGTGTAGAACAGTCTTACTCCGCTCTCTTTTTGCCCTTTACCTTCCACTTCCGCCGCGCGCTGCCCGGCATCCATCGCCGTCACCTGCGCTTTAATGCCGACCTGCGCCAGCTGTTGTTGGGTAAACTGCAGCACTTTTTGCGCGGTACTGTGATTATGCGACGACCACAGCGTGGTGCTAAAACCATTCGGATAACCCGCTTCTTTTAACAGTTCACGCGCTTTTGCCGGATCGTACGGCCACGGCGTGTAGCTTTGCGCAAACGCAATCGCTGGAGGCAGCACACCGGTGGCAGGCGTTGCATAACCGGCAAACGCCACTTTCACCAGCGCCTGACGATTAATGGCGTAGTTGAGCGCTTCGCGCACTTTGGCATTATCAAACGGTTTCTGCGTGATATTCATGCTGATGTAACGCTGCATAATAGAGGGACTGGCGACCAACTCCAGGTTTTTGTTTTTTTCCAGCAGCGCGGCCTGCTCGTAAGGGATTGGGAAGGCGAATTGCGCCTCGCCCGTTTGCAGCATGGCCGAGCGCGTGTTGTTGTCCGCCACTGGCCGCCAGGTGATGCTGTCTAACTTAGGTAACCCTTGCTGCCAGTAACCGGTGAATTTCTTCACTTTGACGAAATCAGTCTGGTTCCAGGTATCCAGTTCATACGGGCCAGTACCGACCGGATGGAATCCAATCTCGTTACCGTATTTTTCCAGCGCCTTCGGGGAGATCATCGCCGTCGCCGGATGCGCCAGGATATTGATGAATGCAGAAAACGGTTGTTTCAGCGTGATGTTCACCGTTGCGGGATCCACCACCTCTGTTTTCGCGATGTTCTTGTACAGGTTATAGCGTTTGAGATGGCTTTCCGGATTGCTTGCCCGGTCCAGATTGGCTTTTACCGCCGCCGCATTAAAGTCGGTGCCGTCCTGAAACTTGACCCCCTGACGCAGTTTCACGGTGTAGATCAAACCGTCGTCGGACACGCTGTAGCTTTCTGCCAGCACGTTTTTAAGTTTCATATCCTTATCAAGGCCAAACAGTCCCTGATAAAACGACTTCGCCACCGCCTGCGATAAGGTGTCATTCGCGTCATACGGGTCGAGCGTCGTGAAATTGGAGCCGACCGCCACCACAACATCTTTCGCCGCAAACGCAGGCGACGCCGTCAACGCCGAGGCAACGCCTGCTGCAACCAGCCAATTACGGGCAACAAATTTTGTCATATTATTCTCCTGAAACCCTGTGTGTCTGAGTGTTATAAACGCGAAAGCGCATTTTCCGGCTGCACACGCGCAACGTAATGACCCGGCCCAACCAACTGCAACGACACGGGCGTAATCTGCTCCCCACGCTTACGAATATTACTGGGGATATCATCAGACAGCAGCACTCGTTGTGGCCGATGTCGGGAAGGATCGGCCACCGGGACGGCCGCCATTAACTTCCGGGTATAAGGATGTTGCGGATTCTCAAACAGGGCGCGGCGAGGGCCAATTTCCACGATTTGCCCCATGTACATCACCGCTACGCGATGGCTGATTCTCTCAACCACCGCCATATCGTGGGAGATAAACAGATAAGCGATCCCCATCTCCCGCTGGAGATCGAGCAACAGATTGATGATCTGCCCGCGAATAGAGACATCCAGCGCGGAGACGGCCTCATCGGCAATGATCACCTTTGGATTGAGCGCCAGTGCGCGAGCAATACAGATACGCTGACGCTGACCACCGGAAAACTCGTGCGGATAACGCCAGGCATGTTCCGGACGCAAGCCGACACGTTCAAGCAGCCAGGCCACCCGCGACGCTGCCGCATCGCCTTTTAGCACGCCATGAACGTGCAGCGGCTCCATAATGGAGTATCCCACCGTCTGGCGAGGATCCAGCGAGGCATAAGGATCCTGAAAAATGAACTGGATATCCCGGCGCAGCGGCTGCAATTTACTCGCCGGAAGGGTGTCAATACGCTGACCGTTGAAGGTAATTTCGCCGCGTTGTGATTCCACCAGCCGTAACAGCGCGCGTCCGGTCGTGGATTTGCCACAGCCGGACTCCCCCACCAGCGAAAGCGTCTCCCCCGGCCAGAGATCAAAGCTGACATTTTCTACGGCATGGACTTCCCGGGTCACCCGGTTAAAGATGCCGCTTCGCAACGAAAAACGCGTCACCAGATTACGCACCTGCAAGATAGGTTCGCCTGCGACGACCGTATCCTGCGCTGTCTGCGGTTCGCGCTGTTGTGGATCGTTGGGTGAAATGAGCGGGAAACGACGCGGAAACGCCTGCCCGTTCATCGCCCCCAGTTGCGGTACTGCCGCCAGTAACGCTTTGGTATACGGGTGTTGCGGCGCATGAAAAATCTGCTCAACGCTGCCGGTTTCCACGGCCTCGCCCTGATACATCACCAGTACCCGATCGGCGACGTCAGCCACTACCCCCATATCATGAGTGATAAAAATCACCCCCATCGACATATCCTGCTGCAACACTTTGATCAATTGCAGGATCTGCGCCTGAATCGTGACGTCCAGAGCCGTCGTCGGCTCATCCGCAATCAACACGGCCGGGCGACACGACAGCGCCATCGCGATCATCACACGCTGGCGCATACCACCGGAAAGCTGGTGCGGATAACGGGATAAAATGGCGTTTGCCTCGGGGATACGCACCTGGTCGAGCATCCGTTTGGCTTCCGCCATCGCCTCTTCGCGACTGGCGCCCTGATGCAAGCGGATCGACTCGGCGATTTGCTCTCCCACGGTAAAGACCGGGTTGAGCGAGGTCATCGGCTCCTGAAAGATCATGGCGATATCCGCACCGCGCACGCTCTGCATCTGAGACGCATTTTGCTCGCCCAGCTCAATCACCTGACGATTACGCCGGCGCAGAAGCATTTCATCACACTGAATCTCCCCTCCGGCCTGCTCAATCAGGCGCATCAACGACAGCGCGGTGACCGATTTTCCCGACCCCGACTCGCCGACAATCGCCAGCGTCTCTCCACGCTTGAGGCGAAACGAAAGATTGCGCACCGCGCTTACGCGTTGCTGCTCTTGTGAAAACGCAATATTCAGATTGCTGACGGCCAGTACATCGCTGGCGTCCAGTTCGTCACTGTGTGGCAACGGTGTCCCCTTTTTCCCGGTAGATCCCCGTGGTTGGCGTATCCCCGGCATATCCCCAGGCACGATACATGCCTTCGCAGTTAAACGGCAGGGCGACATTTCCTTCATGATCGATGGCGATTAATCCGCCGCTACCGCCCAGCGCCGGTAATTTTTCCATCACCACCCGCTCGCAGGCGTCGGCAAGGCTGAGTCCGCCGTAATCCATCAGCGCCGCAATATCGTAGGCCGCCAGCGTGCGGATAAACACCTCACCGGTTCCCGTACAGGACACCGCGACGCTGGCATTATTGGCATAGCACCCCGCGCCCACCAGGGGGCTGTCGCCGACGCGTCCAGGCAATTTATTGGTCATGCCGCCGGTTGACGTCGCCGCCGCCAGATTGCCGTATTGATCCAGTGCAACTGCACCGACAGTGCCCATTTTTTTCATTTCATCCAGCGGCGCGCCGCTGTGGTCGAGCGCCGTTTCGCCTGCGGCACGTGCCGCCAGCAACTGTTCGTAACGTTGGGGAGTCGAAAAAATATCAGGTGAAACGCGTGCCATCCCCTGCGAAAACGCAAAATTTTCCGCCCCTTCGCCCATCATCATGACATGTGGGCTATGCTCCATCACCAACCTGGCGGCAAGCACCGGATTACGCAACTGGCTCACCCCGGCGACGGCACCGGCTTTTAGCGTGTTGCCATCCATGACGCTGGCATCCAGTTCGTGGGTTTCATCCCGGGTAAACACCGCGCCAATACCGGCATTAAATAAAGGGCACTCTTCGAGCAAGCGCACCGCTTCCGTCACCACATCAAGCGCGTTTTCTCCCGCTTCGAGCATCCTTTGCCCTGCTTCAACAATATCGGACAGCGCCCGGATGTAGCGCTGCTCTTGCTCCTGGCTCAATTGCGCGCGGGAAATGGCGCCTGCGCCGCCGTGAATCGCAATGACTGCTTTGCCCATTTTTGTCGTCCATTAACGGTGGCACACACTTTTGCTATAAATATCAGAATTATTGTGAATTCTTCATTCGATTTTTGAATATAGAAAGATGCAAGCAGCATGTAAAGGTTAAGCCCGAGGTGGCATACAGTCTGCTGGCATTTTCTGACATAATAGACGGATTCGAATTTGCCCCGCAGGAGTATTTCCATGGAATTTACCGCCGGATTAATGCCGCTTGAATCGGCACTCACGCAAATGTTATCGCGCATTACCCCTCTTACTGCTGTCGAAACGCTGCCGCTGGTTCAGTGTTTTGGTCGCATTTTGGCAAACGACGTTGTCTCTCCCCTCGATGTGCCGGGATTTGATAACTCGGCGATGGACGGCTATGCGGTTCGTTTAGGCGATCTGGCCTCCGGTAAGCCGCTTCCTGTGGCCGGTAAAGCCTTTGCCGGGCAGCCTTTTCAGGGTGAATGGCCTGCACATACCTGTATCCGTATTATGACTGGCGCTCCCGTCCCCGCAGGCTGCGAAGCGGTGGTAATGCAGGAACAAACAGAACAAACGGACGAAGGCGTACGCTTTACGGCGGAAGTCCGCGACGGGCAAAACATTCGCCATCGCGGAGAAGATATTACCGCTGGCGCCACTGTATTTGCGGCGGGAACGCGCCTGACCACCGCAGAACTGCCAGTACTGGCCTCGCTGGGCATCGCCGACGTCCCGGTGGTACGTAAAGTGCGCGTGGCGCTGTTCTCGACAGGTGATGAACTGCAACTGCCGGGTCAGCCGCTGGGCGACGGGCAAATTTATGACACCAACCGTTTAACGGTGCATCTGATGCTGGAACAGCTCGGTTGCGACGTTATCAACTTAGGCATTATCCGCGACGACCCGCACGCCTTACGCGCCGCATTTGTAGAAGCGGACAGCCAGGCGGATGTGGTGATTAGCTCTGGCGGCGTCTCCGTTGGCGAAGCGGACTACACCAAAACGATTCTGGAAGAGCTGGGCGAAATCACGTTCTGGAAACTGGCCATTAAGCCCGGTAAACCTTTCGCCTTTGGCAAACTCAACAATAGCTGGTTCTGCGGTCTGCCGGGCAACCCGGTCTCCGCCGCGCTGACGTTTTATCAACTTGTTCAGCCACTGCTGGCTAAACTCAGCGGCAATACCGCATGCGGACTGCCCGCGCGCCAGCGGGTGCGCACCGCCTCTCGGCTGAAGAAAACCCCCGGGCGTCTTGATTTTCAGCGCGGCGTACTGCAGCGCACCGCCGAGGGCGAACTGGAAGTCACCACCACCGGACATCAGGGTTCACATATTTTCAGCTCCTTTAGCCAGGGGAACTGCTTTATTGTGCTGGAGCGCGATCGCGGCAATGTTGAAGCGGGCGAATGGGTGGAAGTCGAGCCGTTTAACGCGCTGTTTGGAGGTCTGTAATGGCTGAGCTCAGCGACCAGGAGATGATGCGCTACAACCGGCAAATCATTCTGCGTGGCTTCGATTTTGACGGGCAAGAAGCCTTAAAAGCGGCGCGCGTGCTGGTGGTCGGGCTGGGTGGACTGGGATGTGCGGCCACGCAATATCTGGCAAGCGCGGGGGTTGGCAATCTGACGCTGCTCGATTTTGATACGGTGTCGGTCTCCAATTTACAGCGTCAGACGCTGCACAGTGACGCGACGGTCGGGCAACCCAAAGTCGAATCCGCCCGTGACGCGCTGATGCGTATTAATCCGCATATCATTATCTCCCCGCTTAACGCCCTGCTGGAGGATGAAGCCCTCCATGCGCTGATCGCTGAGCATGACCTGGTGCTGGACTGTACCGATAACGTCACGGTGCGTAATCAGCTCAACGCAGGTTGCTTCGCCGCAAAAGTGCCGCTGGTTTCCGGCGCGGCTATCCGCATGGAAGGCCAAATTACCGTCTTCACCTGGCAAGACGGTGAACCTTGCTATCGCTGTCTGAGTCGTTTGTTCGGCGAGAACGCGCTGACCTGCGTGGAAGCGGGCGTTATGGCGCCGCTGATCGGCGTGATTGGCTCGTTGCAGGCCATGGAGGCGATTAAATTACTGGCGCAGTACGGAAAGCCTGCTTCCGGCAAAATCGTCATGTATGACGCCATGACCTGCCAGTTCCGCGAAATGAAGTTGATGCGCAATCCGGGCTGTGAGGTGTGCGGGAAGTAAATAAGACCGGGTGAGCATGACGCCCACCCGGTATCAGAACTTACAGAGAGGTCCGCCCGAAGGCTCCCTGCCAGTCGTGCTCAAATTTCTTCACCGCAGCATCCACCGCCGGAGAGCTGATCAGCTGCTGGGCGACATCCAGTGGAAGAGTAATAGACTCACACCCTACCAACAGGCAATCCAGCGCCTGACGCGGCGTTTTGAAGCTGGCCGCCAGGACTTTAGCGTGCGGCGCATGCATGTGCAGCAGTTGCTGAAGTTCATTGACCGTCTGAATACCATCACCGCCCTGCGCATCGAGACGGTTCACGTATGGCGCAACGTAATCCGCTCCAGCCAGCGCTGCCAGCAGCCCTTGCGCAGCGCTGTAAACCGCCGTACCCAGCGTAGGGATACCTTCAGATTTCAGCAATTTAATGGCGGCCAGACCTTCTGAGGTGACCGGGATCTTCACCACGATGTCAGGGATAATCGCCCGCAGCAGGCGCGCATCGCTGACCATTCCTTCTGCGGTGGTGGCCATCACCTGGGCAAACAAACGTCCTTTACCGCCCATCGCTTCATATAACTCAGGCAATAACACGTCCAGCGACGTTTTACCTGCGGCCACAATGCTGGGGTTGGTGGTGACACCCGCCAGCGGAAAAACGCGCGCCAGGGCTTTCACGGCATCGACATCAGAAGTGTCCAGATAGAGTTCCATAATCATTCCTCAAACTGTGAGATTTAGCATGGATTCACGATACCACGGCAAAACTGCTCGGTTAGTTGACTTGCGTCAATATAACTTTCATTCGAAAGTAATTTAATCTTTATACGAAACAAGAGGGCCGTTTTATGATTTTCAACATTCAGCGCTATTCCACTCACGATGGCCCAGGTATACGAACCGTGGTGTTCCTCAAAGGCTGCTCCCTGAGCTGCCGCTGGTGCCAGAACCCGGAGAGCCGCGCACGTACGCAGGATCTTTTATACGATGCGCGTTTGTGCCTGGAAGGGTGCGATCTTTGCGCTCAGGCAGCCCCAGGTGTGTGCGAGCGTACGCTGAATGGCCTGCTGATCCACCGTGAAAAACTGAACGACGCCCATATCAATGCGCTCACCGACTGCTGCCCGACACAGGCGTTAACCGTGTGCGGCGAGATGAAAAGCGTGGAAGAGATCATGGCCACCGTGTTGCGCGATAAACCCTTTTACGATCGCAGCGGCGGTGGAATTACCCTCTCCGGCGGCGAACCGTTTATGCAGCCAGAACTGGCGGCCGCGCTTTTCAAAGCCAGCCATGATGCAGGCATTCATACTGCCGTGGAAACCTGCCTGCATGTGCCCTGGAAATACATTGCGCCCTCGTTACCGAATATCGATCTGTTTCTGGCAGACCTGAAGCATGTAGCCGACGCCCCGTTCAAACAATGGACCGATGGCAACGCCGCCCGGGTGCTGGAAAATCTGAAAAAAGTGGCTGCCGCAGGGAAAAAAATCATTATTCGCGTGCCGCTGATTCAGGGCTTTAATGCCGATGAAGAGGCGATAAAAGCCATTACCGATTTTGCCGCCGACGAACTGCACGTCGGTGAAATCCATTTTCTGCCCTACCACACGCTGGGCATCAACAAATACCACTTACTCAGTCAACCCTACAACGCCCCAGACAAACCGCTTGATGCGCCTGCGCTGCTCGACTTTGCGCAACAGTACGCCAGCACGAAAGGTTTGACCGCGACTTTACGAGGATAATTCCCATGACCACACTGAAACTGGATACACTCAGCGACCGCATCAAGGCCCACAAAACTGCGCTGATCCATATTGTGAAACCGCCGGTATGTACCGAACGCGCCCAGCACTACACCGAGATGTACCAGCAGCATTTGAATAAACCTATCCCGGTTCGTCGTGCTCTGGCGCTGGCGCATCATCTGGCGGAACGTACCATCTGGATCAAACACGACGAGCTGATCATCGGCAACCAGGCAAGTGAAGTCCGCGCTGCGCCTATCTTCCCGGAATACACCGTCTCGTGGATTGAAAAAGAGATCGATGACCTCGCCGATCGTCCGGGTGCGGGTTTTGCGGTCAGCGAAGAGAACAAACGCGTGCTGCATGAAGTCTGCCCCTGGTGGCGCGGACAGACCGTTCAGGATCGCTGCTACGGCATGTTTACCGATGAGCAAAAAGGTCTGCTGGAAACGGGGATCATCAAGGCCGAAGGCAACATGACCTCCGGCGATGCGCATCTGGCGGTCAACTTCCCGCTGGTGCTGGAAAAAGGGCTCGATGGCCTGCGCCACAAAGTCGACGAACGTCGTTCCCGCATTAACCTCACCTGTCTGGAAGATCTGCACGGCGATCAGTTCCTGAAAGCGATTGATATCGTTCTCGACGCGGTGAGTCTGCACATCGAGCGCTTTGCCGACCTGGCGCGCGAAATGGCGGCCACCGAAACGCGCGAAAGCCGCCGCGACGAACTGCTGGCCATGGCGGAAAACTGCGATGTGATCGCTCACGAACCGCCAAAAACCTTCTGGCAGGCGTTACAACTGTGCTACTTCATCCAGCTCATTCTGCAAATTGAGTCTAACGGCCACTCCGTCTCGTTCGGTCGTATGGACCAGTATCTCTATCCGTACTACCGTCGCGACGTCGAGCTGAACCAGACGCTGGATCGCGAGCACGCCATTGAACTTCTGCACAGCTGCTGGCTGAAACTGCTGGAGGTGAACAAAATCCGCTCCGGCTCCCACTCCAAAGCGTCTGCCGGTAGCCCGCTGTATCAGAACGTCACCATTGGCGGTCAGAATCTGGTTAACGACCAGCCTATGGATGCGGTTAACCCGCTCTCCTACGCTATTCTGGAATCCTGTGGTCGTCTGCGTTCAACGCAGCCAAACCTCAGCGTGCGCTACCACGCCGGGATGAGCAATGACTTCCTCGACGCCTGCGTACAGGTGATTCGCTGTGGTTTTGGGATGCCAGCCTTTAACAACGACGAAATCGTTATTCCGGAATTTATTAAACTCGGCATCGACCCGCAGGACGCCTACGACTACGCGGCAATCGGCTGTATCGAAACCGCCGTTGGCGGCAAATGGGGTTACCGCTGCACCGGGATGAGCTTTATTAACTTTGCGCGCGTGATGCTGGCGGCGCTGGAAGGCGGTCGTGACGCCACCAGCGGGAAAGTCTTCCTGCCGCAGGAAAAAGCGCTCTCTGCCGGTAACTTCAACAATTTCGACGAGGTGATGGAAGCCTGGGATACCCAGATCCGCTACTACACCCGTAAATCGATCGAAATTGAGTATGTGGTCGATACCATGCTGGAAGAGAACGTACATGACATTCTCTGTTCGGCGCTGGTCGATGACTGCATCGAGCGGGCGAAAAGCATCAAGCAAGGCGGCGCGAAGTATGACTGGGTTTCGGGTCTGCAGGTGGGTATCGCCAACCTGGGCAACAGCCTGGCCGCAGTGAAAAAACTGGTCTTTGACCAGGGTGCGATTGGTCAACAACAGCTGGCGGCGGCACTGGCTGACGATTTCGAGGGGCTGACCCATGAACAGCTGCGTCAGCGTCTGATCAACGGCGCGCCGAAGTACGGTAATGATGATGATAGCGTCGATACTCTGCTGGCCCGTGCTTACCAGACCTATATCGACGAACTGAAACAGTACCATAACCCGCGTTACGGTCGTGGCCCGACGGGTGGCAACTACTACGCCGGTACGTCCTCTATCTCTGCCAACGTGCCTTTTGGCGCCGCGACGATGGCAACGCCGGATGGCCGCAAAGCCCACACGCCGCTGGCGGAAGGTGCAAGCCCCTCTTCTGGTACTGACCACCTCGGACCTACGGCGGTGATTGGATCCGTCGGCAAACTGCCGACCGGCTCCATTCTCGGCGGTGTGCTGCTCAACCAGAAGTTGAATCCAGCCACCCTGGAAAACGAGTCCGACAAGCAGAAGCTGATGATCCTGCTGCGCACCTTCTTTGAAGAGCACAAAGGCTGGCATATTCAGTACAACATCGTTTCGCGTGAAACCTTGCTGGAAGCGAAAAAGCACCCGGATCAGTATCGCGACCTGGTCGTGCGTGTGGCAGGCTATTCCGCCTTCTTCACCGCGCTCTCTCCGGATGCCCAGGACGATATCATCGCCCGTACCGAACATATGCTGTAAACGGACGATGACATAAGAGTTGTAGGCCGGATTAGGCGTTCACACCGACATCCGGCAGCCACTCCTCACGATTGCCGGATGGCGCTGACGCTTATCCGGCCTACAGCGTCTGTACCCCCTCCCACTTTCATTCGAAATTAAATTTGTGCTTCAGGTCACATTGTTATTAGAATGTTGCTAGTCGCAGTAATATTCTGGAGAGCAATGTATGACCGTAAAAGTTATCGTCACCGATATGGACGGGACTTTTCTCGACGACGCCAAGCAGTACGATCATGCGCGTTTTATGGCGCAGTATCAGGAACTGAAAAAACGCGATGTTGAATTTGTCGTCGCCAGCGGCAATCAGTATTACCAACTCATCTCCTTCTTCCCCGAACTCAAAGATGAAATCTCTTTTGTCGCCGAAAACGGTGCGCTGGTTTTTGAGCATGGCAAACAGCTGTTTCACGGCGAATTGACCCGCCACGAGTCGCGCATCGTGATTGGTGAATTGTTAAAAGATAAACAGCTCAATTTCGTCGCCTGTGGTTTGCAAAGCGCGTACATCAGCGAAAACGCCCCCGACGCCTTTGTGGCGCTGATGTCAAAACACTATCACCGCCTGAAACCGGTGAAGGATTATCACGACATCGATGACGTGCTGTTTAAATTCTCACTGAATTTACCGGATCAGCAGATCCCTATGATGATCGACACGCTGCATACCGCACTGGACGGTATTATGAAACCGGTCACCAGCGGATTCGGCTTTATAGACCTGATCATTCCGGGTCTGCATAAAGCCAACGGCATTAGCCGCCTGTTAAAACGCTGGAATTTGTCACCGCAAAATGTGGTCGCCATCGGTGACAGCGGCAACGACGCGGAAATGCTGAAAATGGCACGCTACTCGTTTGCCATGAAGAACGCCGCAGACAGCATCAAAGCCCTCTCTCGCTATGCAACTGACGATAATAATCACCAGGGCGCGTTGAACGTTATTCAGGCCGTACTGGATAAAACCGCCCCGTTCAATGAATGACTCATCAATCCGGAGCGTTGTGATTTAATGCTGGTTGGTTCAGCACTGACCAACCAAAAAGCAATAAGGCATTTACCCTGCAGATTCAACATGCTGGTTTTGCGAAGGGTTCCGTTCACTTTATGTTCCTCGCTTCTCTGGCATTTCATGTCCCGTGAACGGGTTAAGGGTGCTATCGCCGCACCCTTAACAATCCCGGCTCCCGGCAGGAAAATTGCCGCTTCGCGGTGTACCTCCGCTTATTCCTCCAGGCTACCGGGTCGGGCGCGAGGTAACGTCCGTGTAAAACGCGCCCTGAACCCGCATCCCTGCGGGTTCCCCGGCCTTACGGAAACACGTCGACAATTTTCGGCCGGACTCTCCCCACACCTGACCATCTGAGTTGTTGTTTAAACAGCCAGACGGAAACCACTGAAAGTCAGAATGCTGAAGCGACACCACGGTCCGGCTGAAAATCGATGCGACGTTGACGACTGGCCGGGGCGGCCCGCAGGGAGGCGGCGGTGAGTCACCCTTCACCAGAGTAAAAGGTTCTCTCTGATTCCTGTGCCCCTTCGCGCATTGCGCTCAAATTTTTCTTCCTCACTCAGCATTCTTTTCACACTGTCGAAAATTTCAACTTGCATTAACTTATTTTTAACTTAAAGTATCATTTGTAAGTTACATTTCTTTCGAATGAAAGTTTAAGTGAGGTGTTTATGGCTCTTACCTTTACCAGCGATACGTTACCCGCCGACCACAAATCCGCTATCCGCCAGATGAAAAAAGCGCTGCGAGCACAAATCGGTGATGTTCAGCAGGTTTTTGACAAACTCAGTGATGTGATTGCAACCCGCGTGGCGGACATTAATGCGCGTAAAGCACGCGGCGAAACTGTCTGGCCTGAACTCACTTACGCTGACATGAAAGCAGGTCGCATCACGGCCGCGCAGCGAGAAGAGATTAAACAACACGGCTGCGTGGTCATTAAGCAGCATTTCCCGCGGGAACAGGCGCTGGACTGGGATCAGTCCATGCTCGACTACCTGGATCACAACCATTTTGACGAGGTGTATAAAGGTCCGGGCGATAACTTTTTCGGGACACTGTCCGCCTCCCGACCGGAAATTTATCCGATCTACTGGTCACAGGCGCAAATGCAGGCGCGTCAAAGCGAGGAGATGGCTAACGCCCAGTCGTTTCTCAACCGTTTGTGGACCTTTGAAAGCGACGGCAAGCAGTGGTTTAACCCGGATGTGAGCGTTATCTACCCGGATCGTATTCGCCGCCGCCCGCCGGGAACAACCTCAAAAGGGCTTGGCGCGCATACCGACTCTGGCGCCCTGGAACGCTGGCTGCTCCCTGCGTATCAACAGGTCTTCGCGCAGGTGTTTGGCGGCAATGTCGATCAGTACGATCCGTGGAACGCTGCGCACCGTACCGACGTGGAAGAGTACACCGTGGAGAACACCACCAAATGTTCAGTGTTCCGTACTTTCCAGGGCTGGACCGCGCTTTCCGATATGTTGCCCGGCCAGGGATTGCTGCACGTGGTGCCGATCCCGGAAGCGATGGCGTATGTCCTGTTACGTCCCCTGCTGGATGATGTCCCGGAAGATGAACTGTGCGGCGTCGCGCCAGGCAGAGTATTGCCCATTTCTGAACAATGGCATCCGTTGTTGATTGAAGCGTTAACCAGCATTCCACAACTGGAAGCCGGTGACTCTGTCTGGTGGCATTGCGACGTCATTCACTCCGTGGCACCCGTTGAAAACCAGCAAGGCTGGGGTAACGTGATGTACATCCCCGCCGCGCCTTTGTGCGAAAAAAATCTGGCTTACGCGCACAAAGTCAAAGCAGCACTGGAGAAAGGCGCCTCGCCGGGCGACTTCCCCCGCGAGGATTATGAAACCAACTGGGAAGGACGCTTTACGCTCGATGATTTGAATATTCACGGTAAGCGCGCGCTGGGTATGGCTTAATCGTCATACAGCCCTTCTCTCTCTACGGCGGTGCGTCGTTTTCCCTGACGTATCCGCCGGACAGATTCGCGGATTGCCAGCGAACCATTGAGCAACAGCGTACCGACCGGCGCATCGGGGCGCATCAGCCGCTGCTGGAGCATATGCACGGCCTCTATTGCCAGCGCATCGCGCGGGACATGAACAGCAGTTAAGAGAACATCCTGAATCGTCGCCAGATTAAATCCGTCGATACTCATTACCGAGACATCCTGCGGCACACGCAACCCCTGCTTTTGCAGTGCGCTGATCGTCCCTGCGGCCATAAAATCACCGCCCACCAGAAACGCTGTCGGCAGCGCTTTGGCTGGCGTGTGCTTCAACCATTCGCTTACCTGCAGCTCCGTTTCTTTCGCGCTGAAACTGGGCACCACCAGCAAATCGCGTTGATCATTAAACGTCAGATTATGCGACTGCCAGGCATCGCGAACGCCCGCCAGCCGAAGTTCCATCGTGTAACGACGAAGACAGAACACGTTCATGATTTCCCGGTGGCCCATCTCAAACAGATAGTCAGCCGCCAGCTCGCCAATCGCGCGATGGTCAGGCGCGACCGCAGGCAAACGCTGTCTTCTGTCGCGACAGTTGATCAACATACAGGGTTTCCCGACATCCACCACCAGATCATGAATATGCGGATCATCGATACCCAGCAGCATGACTGCCTGCGTTTCCGGCTCGTTAATACGCGTCAGAAAAAGCTGGGCATCGCTGTCCAGCTCTTCCAGCGCGCAATAGCGTAGCCTGACCTCATGGGAAGCCAGCCCTTTACTTAAACTTTGGAGCACCCGGTAGTAAAAGATGTCGGACCGCTCATCAAACGCCCGTTGTGGCGCAAAAACCAACAGGTTATTGAGCAGCAGCCGCCCCGCCGCCATACCGTCCATCACCCCCAGTTCCCGCGCGCAGGCCAGTACCTTACTGCGTGCTTTTTCACTGGTGTTGGCCTTCCCCGCGAGCACCCGGGAAACGGTGCTGATGGAGAGCTGCGTACGGGCGGCAATTTCGGCGATTTTGAGCCTTTTATCCATTTTGTGATCTCGCTCCATCGGGCAAATGAAAAAATTTTCATAACCCTGAGATTAAGCAGTAACGGGTGTCCGGCGCATCATGACAAATAAAAGACAATCGTTATGAGAAAGCTTGCACAAAATCCGCTATTACCCACCTCTTTTCTCCCTTAAGGTGAATTTGTTACACCACTCCCATACTAGTTGTATGTCAGCTTTAGACCATAAAACAGATACATATCAAATCGATACAAATCTGTATGACAACTGGAATGAATTTTCCCTATATCGTCCGTCTTGTGGAGAAAGAAATGAGTCAGGACATTAACAACACAGTTACGGCAAGCAAAACCCGCCGTGTCATGAAAAACTTGCGCTGGTATATGCTGGTGCTGTTTTTACTTGGCGTCACAGTTAACTACATCACGCGAAACTCGTTAGGTATTCTGGCCCCGGAGCTCAAAGACAGTCTGGGTATTACCACCGAACAATACTCCTGGATCGTTGGCGCCTTCCAGCTCGCTTACACCCTTTTCCAGCCCCTGTGCGGCTGGCTGATTGATGTGATCGGCCTGAAGCTCGGCTTTATGATCTGCGCCTGTTTGTGGGCCATTGCCTGTATCGCTCACGCTGGCGCCGGGAACTGGCTGCATCTGGCTATTCTGCGCTTCTTTATGGGCGGTGCCGAAGCCGCTGCCACCCCGGCCAACGCCAAAACCCTTGGCGAATGGTTCCCGAAAACCGAACGCCCGATTGCCGCTGGCTGGGCAGGTGTGGGTTTCTCAATTGGTGCGATGTTAGCGCCGCCAATTATTTACTTTGCCCACGCTTCTTTTGGCTGGCAGGGTGCATTTATGTTCACCGGCGTGCTGGCGCTGCTGTGGGTGATTCTGTGGTGGGCGTTCTACCATAACCCGGAAAAACACCCGAATCTCGGCAAGGACGAGCTGGCCTGGATCAAGCAGGACAACGAGCCCGCGCCCGTAAAACAGCCCTTCTTCACCGCGCTGAAAGGCGTCGCTAAAAACAAACGTTTTTATGGTATCGCCATCCCGGCATTTATGGCGGAACCGGCATGGGCAGTGTTCAGTTTCTGGATGCCGCTCTACTTCGCCAAAGAATACAATATGGATCTCAAGCAGATCGCCTTATTTGCCTGGCTGCCGTTTCTCGCCGCTGATCTGGGCAGCGTGGCAAGTGGCTATCTGACCAAACTCTATACCCGCCTGTTCGGCTACTCACGCGTTAACTCAACCATCGCCAGCTCCGTCACCGGCGCATTTATGATGATTTCGCTCGCCGCGGTGGCGATCACCCGGGATCCGATTGTTGCCGTGATCCTGATGTCCATCGGCGGCTTCGGGCATCAGATCATCTCCTGCATGCTGAGTGCGCTGGTCGTGGAGTCATTTGATAAAGGTCAGATGGCGACCGTCAACGGCATGCGCGGTTCGGCGGCGTGGATCGCCAGTTTCCTGTTCTCCCTTTTGATTGGTGTTACCGCTGACAAAATCGGCTTTAACCCACTCTTCATCGCCATGGGCTTCTTCGACCTGATTGGCGCTATTTTCCTGGTGGCATTTATTGCTGAACGTCGCGCCAAGCGCGCTTGATAGTGGATGTATTGCATATGAAAACCCTGAAGAACTGGATCGTTGATAAGCAATCAGCGCATCATCTGGAGCTGCTGGTGGATAACCAGCACCGCGTATGCCTGTATGTACTGGAAGAGAATCTGTTCCGCGTACTGATTAAGCGTAAAGGCGCGCTGGCGCTGGACAGAACCTGGAGCATCGCACCTAAACAAGATGTGCCCTGGGAGGGGCGCCATCGCGATGACCTCAGCGGCTTTAGCTGCCCGGCGTGGACCCTGGAGCAGCAGGACGAAACCGTGACGATCAGCACTGAACAGCTGCGCGTCACCGTCCACCAGCCGCTGTGGCTGGAGTGGCATTATCGCGATGAGGCGGGCGACTGGCAGCCGCTGGCGAGCGATCGCAGCACCAGCGCCTATCTGCTGAATGCCCACGGCGACGGCGTGGCGCACTATCTGAGTCGCCGAAAAGATGAACGCTTTTACGGGCTGGGTGAGAAAGCCGGTAATTTACAGCGCAACGGTAAACGCTATGAGATGCGCAATCTGGATGCGATGGGCTATAACGCCGTCAGCACCGACCCGCTGTACAAACATATTCCCTTCACCATAACCCGCCGCGACGACGTGAGCTACGGTCTTTTTTATGACAACCTGAGCAGCTGCTGGCTGGATCTGGGTAATGAAATTGACAACTATCACACCGCGTATCGCCGCTGGCAGGCGGAAGCTGGTGATATCGATTACTACATGTTTACCGGCAAGCGGGTGCTGGACGTGACCAAAGCGTTTGTGCGTCTGACAGGAAAAACGCTGTTCGGACCGAAGTGGAGTCTGGGCTACAGCGGCTCGACCATGCACTACACCGACGCGCCGGACGCGCAAAACCAGCTGATGAACTTTATTCGCCTGTGCGAAGAACACGCGATTCCGTGCGACTCATTCCAGCTTTCTTCTGGCTATACCTCGATCAACGGCAAGCGCTACGTCTTCAACTGGAACTACGACAAAGTGCCGCAGCCGAAAGTGATGTCCCGCGCGTTCCATGACGCAGGGCTGAAACTCGCGGCCAACATCAAGCCGTGCTTGCTGCAAGACCATCCGCGCTATAACGAAGTGGCGGAAAAAGGTCTGTTCATTCGTGATTCAGAAACGAATGCGCCGGAACGCTCCAGCTTCTGGGACGATGAAGGGTCTAATCTCGATTTTACCAACCCGCAGACTATTCAATGGTGGCAGGATGGCGTGACGACCCAGTTGCTGGAGATGGGCATCGACTCGACCTGGAACGACAACAACGAGTTTGAAGTGTGGGACGGCGAAGCCCGCTGTCACGGTTTTGGCCAGGAAATCGCCATTAAGCACATTCGCCCGGTGATGCCTCTGCTGATGATGCGCGCCTCTATGGAAGCCCAGCAGCGCTTTGCCCCGGAAAAACGCCCGTATCTGATCTCGCGCTCCGGCTGCGCCGGGATGCAGCGCTACGTCCAGACCTGGAGTGGCGACAACCGCACCAACTGGGACACGCTGCGCTACAACACAAGAATGGGGCTGGGGATGAGCCTTTCCGGCCTGTTTAACGTGGGGCACGACGTAGGTGGTTTTTCTGGCGACAAACCGGATGCAGAACTGTTCGTACGCTGGGTACAGAATGGCGTGATGCACCCACGCTTTACCATTCACTCCTGGAATGATGACCATACGGTCAATGAACCGTGGATGTACCCGGGTGTGACGCCCGCCATTCGCGGTGCAATTGAGCTGCGTTATCGCTTACTGCCCTATTTTTATACCCTGCTCTGGCAAGCCCATGCCGACGATGAGCCGATGCTGCGCCCAACGTTCCTCGACCATGAGCATGACACGCAAACCTTCGAAGAGTGCGACGATTTCCTGCTTGGCCGCGATATTTTAGTCGCAAGCGTAGTTGAAGAGGGCCAGCGCCAGCGCCGCATCTGGTTACCGGATAACGAAACAGGCTGGTACGATTTTTACACTCATGAATGGTTCTCTGGCGGCCAGTGGATTACCCGCGATGCCCCGCTGGAAAAACTGCCGCTGCTGGTACGGGCAGGCGCCGGTTTACCGCTGAGCGAACGCATCACCCACGTCAGCGCAGAAAAAGATGATACGCGCGAGCTGAAACTCTTCCCCGTGAAGGGCACAGGTACGACGACCGGTATGCTGTTTGAAGATGATGGCGAGAGCTGGAATTATCAGCAAGGCAATGCGCTGTGGCTTACGTGGGAGATGCGTTGCAGCGCCAGCGCGATCCATGTGAACTTCACCCGTAAAGGCCACTATCAGCCCGCGTGGCACAAACTGGCCGTTACGCTGGTGGGCAATGACCCACGCACCGTGTTTATCGATGGCAAAGAAGTTTCACGAGACGATGCGCATTTTTGCCTCTCCACCTCCACATTGCAGTGACATCAACGGTGAGTTCCACCTTGTACGGTTCTTACCTGTTAACAGAGACGCCCACGACGGGCGTCTTTGGGAGAGTCGGACATGAATGGACCCCTTCACGGAGTTTTTATGAACAAGACTATCTTAGCTGTCGTTGTCTCGCTTGCCGCCTTCACCGCCCCTTCAACCTTTGCCGCCGAAGGCTTCAAACCCAATTACGATGAAAGTAAAACAGGCACCCTGTCGCTGCCGCAGGCAATTCCGGCGGGCACAAAGGATGCCAGACTCACATGGGAAACAACGCGGCGTAGTGAAATTTTAAATCTGTTTCATGACAACGTGTACGGCAAAACTTTCACGTTTAAGCAGGTGAAAGTTATAAAAACATCGGCAAAGCATCCCTTAACGCTTTCCAAAGGCTATTGGCAGACCGTGGATTTATCGCTGGACGGTCGGCCTGCGCAATTGCTGATGTATATGCCTGATTCCGCCAAACCGGTGCCGGTATTCGTCGGGTATAACTTCTGCGGCAACCACGGGGTGACGTTCAATCCTGCACTGCCTGTTTCCACGCAATGGGCGAATCCGCTGGTCTGCGGCAGCAAAGTCGACCCCACACAGGTCACGACGCTGCACAATACCTTCACCCCCGCCTCGCGCGGCGTGCGCGCCTATCGCTGGCCATTCGATGACATCGTGTCGCAAGGCTTCGGTGTCGCCACCCTGTATTATGGTGACGTCGTCGCCGATAACCCTGCTGATTTTAAACGCTTTATCCAAACCAGCCGTCCCGGTGAAGCGGTGGGAGACTATTCCGCGATTGGCGTCTGGGCCGGCGGTTTAAGCGCCGTCGCGGATTATCTGCAGACCCGTAAGGATGTCGACAGCGACCGTCTGGCGGTCATCGGTCATTCGCGGTTGGGCAAAACGGCACTCTGGGCAGGCGCCAATGATTTGCGTTTTCGCTACGTCATCGCCAACAACGCCGGTGAAGGCGGCGCGGCGCTGGCACGCCGTAACTATGGCGAAACGCTGGCGTCAATCACCACCGATTTCCCGCACTGGTTCTCGGTCAAATACGCGAGCTATGCCAATAACATTGATGCGCTACCCGTAGACCAGCATATGTTGATCGACCTGATCGCCCCCCGTCCGGTGTATGTCGCCAGCGCGAAAGAGGATCAATGGTCAGATCCCAAAGGCGAGTTTTTATCTGTTGTGGCCGCCAAAAGCGTCTATCAGCTTTATACCGATGATATTTTCACAACCGACCAACAGCCAAAAACAGGACAGCCGTTACACAGTCGTCTGAACTATCACTACCGGGAAGGGGTTCACGATCTCTTTCATTACGACTGGCAGCAGTATCTGGACGTCGGTAAGAAATATTTGCAGGAAGACACGTCGGTGTCGAAGCGTTAAGTATGGGGTTTGTCACCTTCCCCAGACCACAAGCCGGGGGAAGGTCTCAGGAAAAATGCCCAATGTTGCATTGGGCATTACTCAGGCAGTATTAGAGCCTGATTATTCGACGCCTTTGCTACGCAGGTAATCTTCGTAGTTACCGGTGAAGTCGATCACGCGTTCCGGCGTAATTTCGATCACGCGGGTTGCCAGCGAGCTAACGAATTCGCGGTCGTGAGAAACGAAGATCAGCGTGCCCTGATACATCTCCAGCGCCATGTTCAGCGATTCGATAGATTCCATATCCAGGTGGTTGGTCGGTTCATCCATCACCAGAATATTCGGTTTCTGCATCATCAGCTTACCGAATAGCATGCGCCCTTTTTCACCACCGGACAGCACCTTAGCGGGCTTTTTGATATCGTCCTGGCTGAACAGCAGACGACCAAGGAAGCTACGAACAACTTGCTCGTCGTCACCTTCCTGTTTCCACTGACTCATCCATTCGAAAACGGTCAGATCGTTTTCGAACTCATATTCGTGATCCTGCGCGTAGTAGCCAATTTGCGCATTCTCAGACCATTTAACGGTGCCATTATCCGGCGCCATGTCGCCTACCAGCGCTTTCAGCATGGTCGATTTACCCACGCCGTTCGCCCCCAGGATGGCAACCTTCTCGCCCACTTCCAGCAGTAAATTGAAGTTTTTAAACAGCGGACCGTTATCAAAGCCTTTGGCCAGCGCTTCCACTTCCAGCGCGTTACGGAACAGTTTCTTGTCCTGTTCGAAACGGATGAACGGGTTCTGACGGCTGGAAGCCTTCACTTCGTCGAGCTTGATTTTATCAATCTGACGCGCACGTGACGTTGCCTGACGCGATTTCGAGGCGTTGGCGCTAAAGCGGCTAACGAAGGACTGCAGATCGGCAATCTGCGCTTTCTTCTTGGCGTTATCGGCCAGCAGACGTTCACGCGCCTGGGTTGCCGCCGTCATGTACTCGTCATAGTTACCGGGATAAACACGCAGCTCGCCGTAGTCCAGATCCGCCATGTGCGTACAGACCATGTTCAGGAAGTGACGGTCGTGCGAGATAATGATCATGGTGCTGTCGCGGTCGTTCAGCGTCTGCTCCAGCCAACGAATGGTGTCGATGTCCAGGTTGTTGGTCGGTTCATCAAGCAGCAGGATGTCCGGGTTTGAGAACAGTGCCTGCGCCAGCAGCACACGCAGCTTCCAGCCGGGAGCGACTTCGCTCATCGGGCCGTAATGCTGTTCTACCGGAATGCCAACACCCAGCAGCAGTTCACCAGCACGTGACTCAGCAGAATAGCCGTCCATCTCGCCGTATTTCACTTCCAGATCGGCCACTTTATAGCCGTCTTCTTCGCTCATTTCCGGCAGCGCGTAAATGCGATCGCGTTCTTGTTTCACTTCCCACAGTTCAGCGTGGCCCATGATCACCGTATCCAGTACAGTGAACTCTTCGAACGCAAACTGATCCTGACGCAGCTTACCAATACGCTCATTGGGATCGAGGGAGACGTTACCCAGCGTCGGCTCAAGGTCGCCGCCGAGGATTTTCATAAAGGTGGATTTACCGCTACCGTTCGCGCCAATCAGGCCGTAACGGTTGCCGCCGCCAAATTTGACGGAAATATTTTCAAACAGCGGCTTACTGCCGAACTGCATGGTGACGTTGCTGGAAACTAACACTGGCGTATCCTGAGAAAAATATGTGACAAACCGCATATTATGCCACAAGTCTTAAATAAGATCGCGTATTGTCAGGAGCAGGAATGCAGAACAAAAGGTCAGATCAAGGGAAAAATGTGATTTCGTACACATCTGATTTCCCTGTGAACCCGAATGCACATATAATGCGCTCCCAACACTACAGAATTCTCAACCCAATAGCCTGCCTGGCACTGAATCTCGCATAAATGAATATGAATATGAAATTGACAACGTTTTTCGCGGCGGCACTCGCAGTTGTTGGCTTTTGCAGCACTGCTTCAGCCGTTACGTATCCACTTCCGACAGACGGTAGCCGGGTGATTGGTCAAAACCAGGTCATCACTGTCCCGGAAGGCAACACCCAGCCGCTGGAATATTTTGCAGCCCAATACCAGATGGGTCTTTCCAACATGCTGGAAGCGAACCCTGGCGTGGATACCTTCCTGCCGAAAGGCGGTACGGTGCTGAACATTCCGCAGCAGTTGATCCTGCCGGATACCGTGCATGAAGGTATTGTCATCAACAGTGCTGAAATGCGTCTGTACTACTACCCGAAAGGCACCAACACCGTTATCGTGCTGCCGATTGGTATTGGCCAGTTAGGTAAAGATACGCCGATCAACTGGACCACCAAAGTGGAACGTAAAAAAGCAGGCCCGACCTGGACGCCGACGGCAAAAATGCACGCCGAATACCGTGCTGCGGGTGAACCGCTGCCTGCGGTCGTGCCTGCCGGTCCGGATAACCCGATGGGTCTGTACGCACTGTATATTGGCCGTCTGTATGCTATCCACGGGACTAACGCCAACTTTGGTGTTGGTTTGCGCGTGAGCCACGGTTGTGTGCGTCTGCGTAACGAAGACATCAAATTCCTGTTTCAGAATGTGCCGGTCGGTACGCGCGTTCAGTTCATTGATGAACCTGTGAAAGCTACCACCGAGCCAGACGGCAGCCGCTACATTGAGGTGCATAACCCACTGTCAACCACTGAAGCTCAGTTTGAAGGCGGTGAGATCGTGCCGATTACGCTGAACAAGAGCATTACAAGCATCACCGGTCAGCCTGACGTCGATCAGTCCGTCGTTGAACAGGCAGTACAGAACCGTTCTGGTATGCCGGTTCGTCTGAACTAACTCCATGAAAAAGGCCCGATAGCACTATGCTTATCGGGCCTTTAACACGCCAGCCAACATCCTGCCTAAGCGCTATCTCAACAGCAACAATCCATACCCTACCAACGCCGCCCATACCAACATCGGTAACGAATACAGATGGAAACGCCACCAGATGCGTCGGTCGTTTGCCATGCGTAATGCAATCAGATTTGCCAACGAGCCCGGTAACAGACCGAAACCGCCGACATTAACAGCCCATGCCAGCAACAGCGTAGGCGGTACATAGTTCAACAGTAAAATCGTCGTGGGCACGTTGCTGATAAATTGCGACAGTCCGATAGCCGTCAACCAAAGTCCCGGCCCGGAAAGCGTGCCGATATGGCCTGAAATTGCCTGCAACGCGGGAAGCTGCGTTAATAAATGCACGTCGATAAACATCGCCATAAACACCAGCAGCAACGTCCAGTCAACGCTGAGCACTACCCGGCGCGCCAGTACCAGAAATCCTGCCGCCACAATCGCCAGTCCCCACAGTTCCTGCTTCAGCTCCAGCGAACTCAGAAAGACGATGTACAGCCCGAGACAGCACCACACCAACCGCGGCTGCCAGTCTGGCGAGCGCGTCCCGGTATGGTATTGCAGCGCTTTCGCCGGAAAACAGAACCAGCACAGCACCAGTAAGGTCAGCATCATTGCGACAGCGAGCGGCAGCATCTGCCAGGTAAAGGCGGTAAATGACAGGCCAGAACGTCCCCACAACAGAATATTTTGCGGGTTGCCAATGGGGGTGAGCAGTGAACCGGCATTCACCGCCAGCGCTTCAAAAATGATCAGCCGATTAACCGGAATCGCGCACAGTTTTTTGAGGGTAATGGTGAGAGGGACCACGATAAACAACGCCACATCGTTGGTCAGAAATGTCGACAACCCTGCGGCCGCCAGCACCATGAACATCGCCAGACGACGCTCGGTGGCAAACCTGCGGGTCATTCTGCGCCCCAGCACATCGAAGTAGCCGCTCAGTTCAACCCCTTTTGTCAGCAGCATTAAACCGCTGAGGGTAATAATGGTATGCCAGTCAATGGCAGCGAGCCAACGACGAGGCGCAAACGGTACACAAAAACTTAAGCCAATCCCAATAATCATCAACAACTGAAAAAAGCGATCGCGCCTGAGCGCGCGCAAAAAAAAGGGAAGACTCATTCAGATGCGGTTCCGTTCTTTTGTGTAAACAGTCGAAAAGCCTCCAGCGTTTCCTGACTCACGTGATGCTCCATTCCCTCTGCATCACGGCGCGCGATATCCGCACTCACACCCAGCACCAGCAGAAAATTTTCAACGATCTGATGCCGCTCACGGGTCTCTTGCGCCAGTTTCTCCCCTTCCGGGGTCAGGAACACCCCTCGCCAGGGGATCATTTCAATCAGCCCGACCGAGGCCAGCCGTTTAAGCATTTTGGCGACGGTGGGTTGCGAAACACCGAGTCGGGCCGCCATATCGACCTGACGCGCCTCCCCGACCTCGATGATTAAGTCGGAAATCAGCTCGATATAGTCATCAATCAGTTCACGACGGTGCGCTTCCCTGACCTGACGAAACCCCTCGACATGTTCCTCGACATTCACTAATTGCGTCACTTTTTTTGTTGTTGGCGTACCTGCGCGACGACTCATTCTGCTTCCCCATGACTGTGACGTGTTGACTGTATCTGATGTAAGAGAAGTCATTGTAAACCAGAGTTGTCCTGGCACAAAAAATTAACGTTTTAGCAATAGCTATATAATATAGCCTGTGCTATATCTGTATGTAATACAGTCATCCCTCACGGATTGATGGGATCGAGAAGTCAGGAGGTTTATATGAACGAATTCAAGAGGTGCATGCGCGTGTTTAGTCACTCCCCCTTTAAGGTACGGTTAATGCTGATCTCAATGCTGTGCGAAATGATCAACGGCAAACCAGAGCAGGATAAACCCTCCTCACGCTAACGCGGCGTCGCGGTACGCCGCATCATTTTCTTATCTCCACTACAGATCATTTTATCGTTTCAGCGCAAATACCCCTTCTTTTTGTCTGATTTGTTATCCCCTTCGCAAAACATTTTCGCTGTAGTAGTTGACCTAAACATGAGCAAGTTCTATCTTCTTGCAGCCCTGCATATATTGCGGCACGCAGATACCCTCTTCACGCACTCTCAGGCAGGCATTAACCCTTTGCGCCAGGGTAAGCACATGGCGTTTTTGTAATAGTGGCATATGAATTTAACCCTCAAAGACTCGCTTATTGCCCGCAGCCGGGTCATTACCCCGTGGACGGCCTTTTACTTTTTACAATCTTTGCTGATTAACCTCGCACTGGGTTACCCCTTTAGCCTGCTTTATAGTGCAGCCTTTACCTGCATATTGCTGCTGCTATGGCGCAGCGCGCCGCGTACGCAAAAGGTATTGGTCGGCGTATGTTCATTGATCGCCGCAATGTATTTCCCGTTCGGCCAGGCATACGGTTCGCCCAACTTTAATACCCTGCTGGCGATGCATTCGACCAACGTGGAAGAGTCGGCCGAGATCCTGACGATCTTCCCGTGGTACAACTACCTGGTGGGCGTCTTCATTTTTGCGCTGGGCGTGATTGCTATCCGCCGCAAAAAAGAGACCGAAAAGAAGCCCTGGAATACGCTCAACAGCCTGTGCCTGCTGTTTAGCGTCATCACGTTCTTTGTTACCCCCGTACAAAACCTGGCATGGGGCGGCGTCTTTAAACTGAAAGATACGGGTTACCCGGTATTCCGCTTCGTCAAAGACGTTATCGTCAATAACAATGAAGTGATTGATGAAAAGGCGCGGATGGCGAAACTGGCCGGGATGAAGGACACCTGGACTGTGACGGCGGTCAAACCCAAATACCATACCTATGTGGTGGTGATTGGCGAAAGTGCACGCCGGGACGCGCTGGGGGCGTTTGGCGGTCACTGGGATAACACCCCCTTCGCCAGCACGGTCAACGGCAATATTTTTATGGATTACGTTGCTGCGAGCGGATCCACACAAAAATCGCTTGGCCTGACGCTTAACCGTGTGGTGGACAATCAACCGCAGTATCAGGATAACTTTGTGACGCTGGCCAACCGAGCCGGTTTCCAGACATGGTGGTTCTCTAATCAGGGGCAAATTGGCGAGTACGACACCGCTATCGCCAGTATTGCGAAACGTGCTGACGAAGTGCATTTCCTGAAAGACGGCAACTTTGAAGCGAACAAAAATGCGCGTGACGAAGCGCTGTTAAAAATGACCGCCCAGGTACTCGAAACCGAGCATACGCAGCCGCAGCTTATTGTCCTGCATTTAATGGGATCTCATCCGCAGGCCTGCGATCGTACGCAAGGTAAATACGCGGAATTCGTGCAGTCAAAAGAGACATCCTGCTATCTCTACACCATGACGCAAACTGACGACCTGCTACGCCAGCTGTACGACCAGTTGCGCAATAGCGGCAGCAGTTTCTCGATGGTCTATTTCTCCGATCACGGTCTGGCGTTTAAAGAGCGTGGAAAAGAGGTGCAATATCTGGCGCATGATGATCAGTTCCAGCAGAACTTCCAGGTGCCGTTTATGGTGATCTCCAGCGATGATAAAACCCACCGCAAAATCAAAGCGCGCCGTTCCGCTAATGACTTCCTGGGCTTTTTCGCACAATGGACCGGGATCAGCACAAAAGAGATCACTACCAAATACCGTTTCATCTCTGAGCAGAAAGCCGGGCCTACCTTCATTACCAACTTCAAATTACAGAAGGTGGATTACAACCACCTTGGCACTGACATCTTCGACACCAAATCGTGATAACCGAACGGGGGGATGAGATATCCCCCGTCGCTTTCGCCATTTTCAGACAAAAAAAATCCGCCCCAAGAGGCGGATTTTTCATATCACCGTAGTGATTAGAAGCGGTAACCAACACCCGCGATCCAGGTACCAACATCAACGCTACGAATACGGCTCTGCTCGTAGGAGAAGTCCAGAGCAACGTTTTCGATCGGGTTGAACTGAACACCGGCACCGTAGGAGAAACCGTAGTCACTGGTGTCGTGTTTGTCAGTCGGTAAATTCGTTTCCTGGAATTTACCGTAGCCAACACCCACTACACCGTAGATGCTTGCCCAGTCGTTCAGACGGTAAGCCGGACCAGCGGTGAGGCCGTAATACTGGGTTTTGTTGTAATCGCCTGCACTGTTGGTACGACTTTTTTCGGTGTAGGTGAAGGAACCAATTACGCCCAGCGGGTTGTTGTCCTGCTCGTAACGATACTTCAGGTTAAAACCGCCCATTTTGTTGGCCTGGCCCTGAGCATCGCTCTGAGCGTAACCACCAGTAACGGTAGAAGTAGCAGCTACAGCAGTACCTGCGGAGATAGCCAGTACAGCGGCCAGTGCTGAAAGACATGCAATTTTTTTCATAACCACCTCAAATGTGCTTCAAGTAAATCCTAAGCTTTAAATATATCAAATATTGATGAGAAACTCTTTGTGATTCGCGATGTCTAACGAAGCCTTTCATGTAACAGAACGTTTCCAAAGCTCGCTATCTCTTTCAAATAACATCACTTTTCCGCATGATTGCACCATTATTACGCGCAAAATATGGCACGTTCATCCAGATTAATCCTAATCACGCAGATTATTAATCCATCAACAAACACCCATTTTACGGATTTTCTGGATTTTTTTTTCAACGAATACTCAACCGCCAGAGGGTTATTTCCTTTACACTCCCCCTTTTACTTTTCTACACACTTATTGACAGGAGAAAGGATGCCGGGGTCGTCACGAAAAACGCCAGTCTGGTTACCCATCTTGGTTTTACTTATTGCCATGTCCTCTATTCAAAGCGGGGCTTCACTGGCGAAAACGCTCTTCCCTCTCGTTGGTGCGCCGGGCGTTACTGCGCTGCGCCTTGCGTTGGGTACGTTAATCCTTATCGCGTTCTTTAAACCCTGGCGTTTGCGTTTTGCAAAAGAACAACGTCTTCCTCTGGTGCTTTATGGACTGTCGCTGGGGGGAATGAACTACCTCTTTTATCTGTCGATCCAGACGGTGCCATTGGGTATCGCCGTTGCGTTGGAATTCACCGGTCCCCTTGCGGTGGCCCTGTTTTCTTCACGACGTCCCGTTGATTTTATTTGGGTGGCGCTGGCCGTCCTCGGGCTCTGGTTTCTGTTACCGCTGGGACAGGATGTCTCTCATGTTGATCTCACCGGCGCGTTACTGGCGCTTGGAGCAGGCACCTGCTGGGCGGTTTATATTCTCACCGGACACCGCGCGGGAGAGGAGCACGGTCCCGCCACCGTCGCAGTCGGCTCACTCATTGCCGCAATGGTTTTTGTCCCGCTTGGCGTCCTCCAGGCGGGTGATGCCCTGTGGCACTGGTCGATTATCCCAATAGGCCTGGCTATCGCTGTCCTTTCCACAGCACTGCCCTACTCGCTGGAGATGATTGCGCTGACACGCCTGCCCACGCGCACCTTTGGCACGCTGATGAGTATGGAGCCTGCCCTGGCCGCCGTGTCCGGGATGATCTTCCTGGGAGAGACGCTGACGTGGGTACAGACGCTGGCCTTATGCGCCATCATTGCGGCATCCATGGGTTCAACGCTCACCCTGCGTCGTGAAACCAAAATAGAGCAAGTCGATATTAATTAACGTCGCCGTTCTGCATGATGTGCATCATCATGCAGAATATTCTCCCCTGCTGAACCGTCTGATATCCTTTTATTTTTGGCGTTCTCGTTGGCATATTTATTCTCATTTTCAATCCCTGTTTAAAATAAGTAACAAATACGCAACAAAACAACTATATGATTGATTTTTATCTGTTTTTATATTTCCCATCATCGACACTATTAATGCAATAGGCACAACCAAAAAAGCAGGGGTTAAATATGCTGCTATACTTAGTTTCGTTAATTACCTGGGACACAAAACATCAAGAGGATATGAGATTATGAGTACCGCTAAATTGGTAAAAACGAAAGCGTCTAATCTGCTTTATACCCGTAACGATGTCTCTGACAGCGATAAGAAAGCGACAATCGAGCTGTTGAATCGTCAGGTGATCCAGTTTATTGACCTGTCACTGATAACCAAGCAGGCCCACTGGAACATGCGCGGCGCCAATTTCATTGCCGTACATGAAATGCTGGATGGCTTCCGTACCGCATTGACCGATCACCTTGATACGATGGCTGAACGCGCAGTACAGCTGGGTGGCGTGGCATTAGGCACAACGCAAGTCATTAACAGCAAGACGCCGCTGAAAAGCTACCCCCTGGATATCCATACCGTACAGGATCACCTGAAAGAGCTGGCCGATCGCTATGCAATAGTCGCTAACGATGTGCGTAAAGCCATCAGCGAAGCGAAAGATGAAGACACCGCAGATATCTTCACCGCCGCCTCTCGCGATCTCGACAAATTCCTGTGGTTCATTGAATCCAACATCGAATAAGCACGTCATAAGTAATCCCTCTAATAACCCTCGCTCTGGCGGGGGTTTTGCACTTTTATGGTGCACCAAAGGATCCTCCCGCCCTGCCAAAGTGAATAAATTGTAATAATCACTTCACACAATCGTTAACGAGAGATTGTTTTAGCAACAATTTTTACGCTAAATAGTCGTACCGTTTGCACCAGGACAATTCTGCACTAATTCAGTGCCCCAAAACGGTGCGAAGCGTCGACTTTGCCCTGCTTATTGTGCAACGACATAAAACACATGCCTGTTAAAACAATGAGTTGCAAAGTTGGCATGTTTTTTTCATTACATTATCTGTTCTCGCAGGGGATCGCCCCGTGGATATAAAAGGAAATGCTATGAAGTCTGTATTAAAAGTTTCACTGGCTGCACTTACCCTGGCTTTTGCGGTGTCCTCTCACGCCGCGGATAAGAAACTGGTTGTCGCGACCGACACGGCCTTCGTTCCGTTTGAATTCAAACAGGGCGACAAATACGTTGGCTTTGATGTGGACCTGTGGGCTGCCGTAGCAAAAGAACTGAAGCTGGATTATGAACTGAAACCGATGGATTTCAGCGGCATCATCCCTGCGCTGCAAACCAAAAACATCGATCTGGCGCTGGCAGGCATCACCATTACAGAAGAACGTAAAAAAGCGATCGACTTCTCTGATGGCTACTACAAAAGTGGTCTGTTAGTGATGGTGAAAGCGAACAACAACGACGTCAAAAGCGTAAAAGACCTGGATGGTAAAGTCGTTGCCGTGAAGAGCGGAACCGGTTCTGTTGATTACGCGAAAGCCAACATCAAAACCAAAGATCTGCGTCAGTTCCCGAACATCGATAACGCGTATATGGAGTTGGGCACCAACCGCGCAGACGCTGTTCTGCATGATACGCCGAACATCCTGTACTTCATCAAAACTGCGGGCAACGGCCAGTTTAAAGCGGTTGGTGAGTCTCTGGAAGCGCAGCAGTACGGTATTGCTTTCCCGAAAGGCAGCGATGAACTGCGCGAGAAAGTGAACGGCGCGCTGAAGACGCTGCGTGATAACGGCACCTATAACGAAATCTACAAAAAATGGTTCGGTACTGAACCTAAATAAAACAGCCTGAATATCGGCTCGTCGTGCCCGGTGGCGCTCACGCTTACCGGGCCTACGTTTTAGCCCCTGTTTGCATCTAACAGTATGGGCATTTGAATAATTTCACCACGGTAACAGGAACGACATATGCAGTTTGACTGGAGTGCCATCTGGCCCGCCATTCCGCTTCTCATTGAAGGCGCCAAAATGACCTTGTGGATTTCGGTCCTCGGTCTGGCCGGCGGTTTGGTTATCGGGCTGGCAGCAGGCTTTGCGCGCACCTATGGCGGTTGGATTGCCAACCACGTTGCGCTGGTCTTTATTGAAGTCATCCGCGGTACGCCCATCGTCGTGCAGGTAATGTTTATCTACTTCGCACTGCCAATGGCGTTTAACGATCTGCGGATTGACCCGTTCAGCGCCGCCGTCGTCACCATCATGATCAACTCTGGCGCCTACATCGCAGAGATTACGCGTGGGGCCGTGCTCTCAATACATAAAGGTTTCAGCGAAGCCGGACTGGCGCTTGGGCTCTCTCGCACAGAGACCATTCGTCATGTCATTTTGCCACTTGCGCTGCGCCGCATGCTGCCGCCGCTGGGTAACCAGTGGATCATCAGCATTAAAGATACTTCACTGTTCATTGTTATCGGCGTGGCTGAACTCACTCGTCAGGGCCAGGAGATCATTGCCGGTAACTTCCGCGCACTGGAAATCTGGAGCGCCGTTGCGGTGTTCTACCTGATCATTACGCTGGTATTGAGCTTTATTCTGCGTCGTCTGGAAAGAAGGATGAAAATCCTGTGATTGAATTTAAAAACGTCTCTAAGCATTTTGGTCCAACCCAGGTGCTGCATAACATCGATCTGAACATCCGTCAGGGCGAAGTGGTCGTTATTATCGGGCCTTCCGGCTCCGGTAAATCCACCCTGCTGCGCTGCATCAACAAACTGGAAGAGATCACCTCTGGCGATCTGATCGTCGATGGCCTGAAAGTGAACGATCCGAAGGTGGACGAGCGCTTAATCCGCCAGGAAGCCGGGATGGTGTTTCAGCAGTTCTACCTCTTCCCACATCTGACGGCGCTGGAAAACGTCATGTTCGGTCCACAGCGCGTACGCGGCGCGAAAAAAGAGGACGCGGAGAAACTGGCCAAAGAGCTGCTGGCGAAAGTCGGGCTGGCGGAACGCGCTCATCACTACCCGTCTGAGCTTTCCGGCGGCCAGCAACAGCGCGTGGCGATCGCCCGTGCGCTGGCGGTGAAGCCCAAAATGATGCTGTTTGATGAGCCGACCTCCGCGCTCGATCCGGAACTGCGCCACGAAGTATTGAAAGTGATGCAGGATCTGGCGGAAGAAGGCATGACGATGGTGATCGTGACGCACGAGATCGGCTTCGCCGAGAAAGTGGCCTCACGTCTGATCTTTATCGACAAAGGCCGCATTGCGGAAGACGGTAACCCGCAAACCCTGATTGAAAATCCACCCAGTCAGCGTTTACAGGAATTTTTACAGCACGTCTCCTGATCCCCGCTCTTACCTCCCTTCTTTCGGAAGGGAGGTTCCCTGCGAATTGTCCCATTTCAAATCCCTCCTCCCCCATCCTCTATACTTATCCTTTTGTTTTACTTTCTCACTGGAGGAGTCATGCGGTGGATTCTGTTCATCCTCTTCATTCTACTGGGCGCTCCCGCCCATGCAGTCGCGATACCCGGCGTAACGACGGGCACGCCGTCTCAAGCGGGCGCGGCACCCACAACGGAACCTGATGTCGAACAAAAGAAAGCGGCCTATGCGGCGCTCGCAGACGTGCTGGAAAATGAGACGTCGCGTAAAGAATTGATTACGCAGTTACGGTCAGTCGCGAAGACGCCTCCCGCAGAGCCGGTGCCTAAAATCACGCCCCCCACGCTTGCTGAAGAAAAAACCGTGCTGGAGAATGTCACTGACATCAGTCGCCATTACGGCGACGCGCTCTCCGGGAAGTTTGCCCAACTCTATCGCAATATTACCGACGCCCCGCACAAACCCTTCAATTCACAATCGTTTACAAATGCTCTGACCCATTTTTTAATGCTGGCGGCCTCCGTCTTCACCTTTTACTGGGTCATCCGTCTGTGTACGCTGCCGCTGTATCGCAAAATGGGTCAGTGGGCGCGTAACAAAAATCGCGATCGCAGTAACTGGCTACAGCTACCCGCAATGATTGTCGGCGCGTTTATTATCGACCTGCTGCTGCTGGCGCTGACATTATTTGTCGGGCAGATCCTGAGCGACAAAATGAACGCCGGTAGCCGCACCATCGCATTTCAGCAGAGTCTGTTCCTCAATGCGTTTGCGCTGATTGAATTTTTCAAGGCTATCCTGCGCCTGATATTTTGCCCTGGCGTGCCAGAGCTACGCCCGTTTAATCTTCAGAATGCCGGAGCACGCTACTGGAACCGCCGTTTAAGTTCGCTCAGCAGCCTGATTGGCTATGGATTGATTGTCGCCGTCCCCATTATCTCCAACCAGGTGAATGTCCAGGTTGGGGCGATGGCCAACGTCATCATCATGTTGTGCATCACCTTATGGGCACTGTATCTGATCTTCAAAAACAAGCAGGAGATCACTGAGCATCTGCTGGATCTGGCGGAACGTTCGCTGGCGTTTTTTAGTCTGTTTATCCGCGCCTTTGCCCTGGTGTGGCACTGGCTGGCCAGCGCCTATTTCATCGTGCTGTTTTTCTTTTCTCTGTTTGATCCCGGCAATAGCCTGAAATTTATGATGGGTGCCACGGTACGCAGTCTGATCATTGTTGGTGCCGCCGCGTTTATCTCCGGGGTCTTCTCTCGCTGGATAGCCAAAACCATCACCCTGTCTCCTGAAACACAGCGAAACTACCCCGAGCTGCAAAAGCGGCTCAATAACTGGCTCTCTATGGCGCTGAAAGTAGCGCGATTCCTGACGGTCTGTATCGCCGCCATGTTGCTGCTGAACGCCTGGGGATTGTTCGACTTCTGGAACTGGCTGCATTACGGCGCGGGGGAAAAAACGGTGGATATCCTGATCCGCATCGCGCTGATTCTGTTTTTCTCTGCCATTGGCTGGACTGTACTGGCCAGCCTGATAGAAAACCGTCTGGCCTCCGATGTCCACGGGCGTCCGCTGCCCAGCGCCCGCACGCGCACGTTACTCACGCTGTTTCGTAATGCGCTGGCGGTGATCATCAGTACCATCACCATCATGATTGTGCTCTCGGAAATCGGGGTCAATATCGCGCCGTTACTGGCAGGCGCCGGGGCGTTGGGGCTGGCGGTTTCATTTGGCTCGCAAACGCTGGTGAAAGATATTATTACCGGGATCTTTATTCAGTTTGAAAACGGCATGAACACCGGCGATCTGGTGACGATCGGCCCGTTAACCGGGACGGTGGAACGGATGTCTATTCGCTCAGTGGGCGTACGTCAGGATACCGGGGCTTACCATATTGTTCCGTGGTCATCGATTACCACCTTCGCCAACTTTGTACGCGGTATTGGTTCGGTCGTGGCGAATTATGATGTGGATCGTCATGAAGATGCCGACAAAGCTAACCAGGCGCTGAAAGACGCCGTTGCGGCGGTGATGGAAATAGACGAAGTGCGCGGCCTGATTATTGGCGAGCCATCATTCTCCGGCATTGTGGGCTTAACCAATACGTCATTTACGCTGCGCGTATCGTTTACCACATTGCCGCTGAAGCAGTGGACTGTCCGCTTCGCGCTCGACGCTCAGGTCAAAAAACACTTTGACCTCGCCAATATCCGTACCCCGGTGCAAACGTATCAGGTTCTACCGGCACCGACCGGAGGGACTGCGGCGGCGCAACCTCTGCCGCCAGACGAACCGACGCTCTAGGCCGGTCAGCGTTTCTGCGTCATAAAGCGGCGACGCTGATCGTTATCCATAAAGGTCCAGGCGATAAAGCGACTCTGCTTTTGCCCCTGGGCCATCTCTTTTTTAACGACTTTGACCGCGCCAACATCCGTTAGGGCACGATACAGCGGGGGTAAATTCTCACCGCGCGAGACCAGCGTGGTAAACCACATCACCTGACGGCCAAACGCCTGGCTCTCCGCGATCATTTTTTTGATGAACGCCACTTCGCCGCCTTCACACCATAACTCCTGCTGCTGCCCGCCAAAATTCAGCGCATCGTCTTTATCCTGCCCGAGGTTACGGCGTTTACGCTCGCTGCCGGCACGCGCAGAAGCGGCCGAGTCATGGAACGGCGGGTTACACAGGGTGGCTTCAAACTGTTCATTTTTATGAATAATGCCGTTGAAAATCGCCGTAGGATCTTTTTGTCGACGCAAACGGACTAACCGGGTTAACCCCGGATTACCCTTAATAATCGCCTGAGCGCTGGCGAGCGCCTCATCACTGGTTTCGCTTCCGGTAAAGCGCCAGCCATATTCATGCGCCCCAATCAGCGGGTAAATACAGTTCGCCCCCACGCCCACGTCCAGGATGCTCGCCGTGGTTGGAATGGTTCCCGTCGTCTCACCGAGCAGATCGGCAAGATGGTGAATATAATCCGCACGCCCCGGTACCGGTGGACACAAAAAACCGTCCGGAATATCCCAGCTCGTCACGGCGTAGAAATGCGCTAACAGCGCTTTGTTCAACGCCTTTACTGCCAGCGGGTTGGCAAAATCAACGCTTTGTTCGCCGCCTGGCGTGCGAACGAGGAATTGCGTCAGCTCTGGCGTGACCTGGCATAATGTCGCGAGATCGTAACGACTGTGGTGACGGTTACGGGGGTGTAATCCCGGTTTCTGGGGGGACATGGCATTCTCCTTTTAACAGCGGCGTAAGATACCCGTATAACGCAACGCGGTAAACATGCTTAAGCGGCGAAAACCTTTATGACGCCAGAAGGTTATCAACAAAGCACATAAATTTTACTACCAGAGTTACCCAAATAAGCAATATTTATGTCCTTGATTTGTCAATATTCGTCAATATATATTGTTCAAAAAATGAGCAGATCTTCATCGATTTTTTGCGTTAATTGTCGTCCTCTGACGTCCTAAACTTATCAGGCACTACCTGTTGTTTCTCAGAGGAAGTCATCATGAAAAAATGCCTCACTTTACTTGCAGCCACCGTACTTACCGGCCTGACGTTTGCCTCATTTGCCGCACCGCCAATCACCAGTCCAGAAACCGGACAGCTAAGAGCGTCTGGTACCGTTTCCGCTTCAGGGGCGACTAACCTGAGCGATCTGGAAGATAAACTGGCTGAAAAAGCGCGTGAGCAAGGCGCTAAAGGTTTTGTGGTTAACTCCGCTGGCGGTAATAATCAGATGCACGGCACTGCAACCATCTACAAATAACGCTGTTACCTGCTCAACTGCATTCATCCTGGATGCAGTTTCCTCCTCTCCTGTCGCTCTTTTGCTTCTTCAATATCCGCTTAATTTGTAAACACTATGTGTGAAATTTGAGAGCCATGTAAATAAATGTATTTATTTTTTTACGAATGAATGATAGAAAGTCGCGCCAAGTGATAATCCTTATCAAAATCATTATCACTTACGATTCCACACCGACGAGACCTGCAGTGGCATGACATCCGCAGAGATGTCCCCTTCGCGGTGTGGAAATATCAATCAAATAATAAAAAGTCGCTTATTAACATGGATAAAAATCGCAACCTGCCTTCCAGTAGCTTCCATTCGCTCACGTTTTTTGCCGGTCTGTGCATCGGACTTTCACCCGTTGCACACGCTGTCGCCGCAGATGAACAGACAAAGAAACAGGATGATACGTTAGTCGTGGAGGCCTCCACCCCGTCGCTTTACGCCCCGACGCAATCCGCCGATCCGAAATTCTCACGCCCGGTGGCGGACACCACACGCACAATGACGGTGATTTCAGAACAGGTGATCAAAGATCAGGGCGCCACCAATTTGACCGATGCTCTGAAAAACGTGCCCGGCGTTGGCGCTTTCTTTGCAGGCGAGAACGGTAACTCCACCACCGGCGATGCGGTTTATATGCGTGGCGCCGATACCTCAAACAGCATCTATATTGACGGCGTGCGTGACATTGGCAGCGTCACGCGCGATACCTTCAATACCGAACAGGTTGAAGTGATAAAAGGCCCGTCCGGGACCGACTACGGCCGCAGCGCGCCGACGGGCTCAATCAATATGATCAGCAAACAGCCACGTACCGACTCGGGTATTGATGCTTCTGCCAGCGTGGGGAGCGCATGGTTTCGCCGTGGTACGCTGGATATTAACCAGGTGATAGGCGAAACCACCGCCGCGCGCCTGAACCTGATGGGCGAAAAAACGCACGATGCGGGCCGTGATAACGTTAAAAATGAACGTTACGGCGTCGCCCCTTCCGTCGCTTTCGGTTTGAGTACGCCGACTCGTCTGTATCTGAACTATCTGCACGTGACCCAGCACAACACGCCAGACGGGGGTATCCCGACCATTGGTTTACCGGGCTATTCTGCCCCTTCTGCTGGTACATCCGCGCTCAACAGTTCTGGCAAAGTGGATACGCACAATTTTTACGGCACGGATTCTGATTACGACGATTCCACGACCGATACCGCCACCATGCGTTTCGAACATGACCTGACCGACAGCACCACCCTGCGTAACACCACACGCTGGTCACGCGTCAAACAGGATTATCTGATGACCGCCGTAATGGGCGGCGCATCGAACATCACACAGCCTGACAGCAACGTTGACTCCTGGACCTGGTCCCGTCTGGCGAATACCAAAGATGTCAGCAACAAGATCCTGACCAACCAGACCAACCTGACGTCGACGTTTTATACCGGCTCCATCGGGCATGACATCAGCACGGGTGTTGAATTTACCCGTGAAACCCAGACCAACTACGGTGTAAATCCTCTGACGCCGCCTCCGGTCAATATTTACAACCCCAATAGCAACGTCCACATTGGCGGGCTGACCCGTAATGGCGCAAACGCCAATGGCCAGACCGACACCTTCGGCATCTACGCGTTTGATACCCTGCAAATCACCCGCGACATTGAACTCAACGGCGGTATTCGACTCGATAATTACCGTACCGAGTACGATAGCGCCACCGCCTGTGGCGGCACTGGACGCGGCGCGGTAGCGTGCCCGGCGGGCGCAGCGAAAGGTTCCCCGGTCACGACAGTGGACACCGCGAAATCGGGTAACCTGGTGAACTGGAAAGCAGGCGCGTTGTACCATCTGACGGACAACGGCAATATTTATGTTAACTACGCCATTTCTCAGCAACCGCCAGGCGGAAATAACTTTGCCCTCGCCCAGAGCGGCAGCGGCAACAGCGCTAACCGTACTGACTTCAAACCGCAGAAAGCGAAAACCAGCGAAATTGGCACCAAGTGGGAAGTGCTGGATAAACGTCTACTGTTAACCGCCGCGATATTCCGCACCGATATCGAAAATGAAGTTGAACAGAACGACGACGGGACGTACTCCCAGTACGGGAAGAAGCGTGTGGAAGGGTATGAACTTTCTGTGGCCGGGAACATCACGCCGGAGTGGCAGGTTATCGGCGGCTACACCCAACAGCACGCCACCATTCGCGACGGCAAAGATGTGGCACAGGATGGTTCCTCATCCCTGCCGTATACGCCGGAACACGCCTTTACGCTGTGGAGCCAGTATCAGGCCACCAGCGATCTCTCCGTCGGTGCTGGCGCGCGCTATATCGGCAGCATGCACCGGGGTTCCGACGGTGCAGTCGGCACGCCATCTTATACCGAAGGTTATTGGGTCGCGGATGCAAAACTGGGATACCGCGTGAACCGCAATCTCGATTTCCAGTTGAACGTCTACAACCTGTTTGATACTGACTACGTCTCCTCGATTAACAAGAGCGGATACCGTTATCATCCGGGTGAACCCAGAACCTTCCTGTTCACGGCCAATATGCATTTCTGATTTACATCGCGTGGGGCTCCGGCCCCACTTTTCGGAGAATCGCACATGATGTATCACATTCCGGGCGTTTTAACGCCGCAAGGCGTCGAGCAATGTCGACAACAACTTGAGCAGGCTGACTGGATCGATGGCCGGGCAACCACTGGCGCTCAGGGCGCTCAGGTCAAAAATAACCAGCAGGTTGATACCGGAAGCGAGCTGTATATCGCCTTACAGAAGGCGGTACTGTCAGCCATCAACCAGAACGCCCTGTTTTTCTCGGCCGCCTTGCCGAAAACAATTTCCATGCCGTTGTTTAACCGCTATCAGGATAATGAAACCTATGGTTTTCACGTTGATGGCGCAGTACGCAGCCACCCGGAAAGCGGCTGGATGCGCACCGATCTTTCTGCCACCCTATTCCTGAGTTCGCCGGAGAGCTATGACGGTGGGGAACTGATTGTTAACGATACCTACGGGCAGCATGCGGTGAAGTTACCGGCCGGCGATGTGGTGCTGTATCCCTCCAGCAGCCTGCATTGCGTCACCCCCGTAACACGGGGAGTCCGCGTTGCATCATTTATGTGGGTCCAGTCGATGATCCGTGATGATAAGAAACGCGCGATGCTGTTTGAACTGGACAAAAATATCCAGTCACTCAAAAGCCACAACGGCGAAAGTGAGGAGATCCTCTCTTTGCTCAACCTCTACCATAACCTGCTGCGTGAATGGTCTGAGATCTGAGAAGACGCTGTCTTGACGGTGCGATTATTGCCCCCACATTCACTACAATTACCCTATGAAATGAATGTGGAGGTAACGGCTTATGGCATCCGGATGGGCAAATGACGACGCCGTGAATGAGCAGATCAACAATACCATTGAAGATGCTGTCGCACGCGTTCGCGGGGAATTACCCCAGGGGGAAAGTCTGCATGAATGCGAAGAGTGTGGCGATCCTATTCCCGAAGCCCGACGCAAAGCCGTTCCGGGAGTGAGGTTATGCCTCGCCTGCCAACAGGAGAAAGATTCAAGAAACGAAACATTCTCAGGATATAATCGCAGAGGATCGAAAGACAGCCAGTTACGTTGACTTATCTTTACCGAAAAAATCGCGCGACGCGTTTTTCTTTACGCTCACGGTTTTTGGCGAACTGCGTAGCAAAATGTGCCGTTATCCTTTGCTCTGTAAACGGCAACAACAAGAACTGTAAATGCATAATCCGAATTTATTAATAATCAATAAGTTATTTGTCATTCAATATTTTTGATTAACGCCGTCAATTCTATTCGATTTTATCTCTCGCTAAATAACGTGATACTTATCACATCGACGGAACATCGTCTTACTAACAGAATAACCTGCGAGAAATTAACTATGAAAACCATCAAATATGCTGTTGCCGCTATCGCTCTGTCTGGACTCTCTTTTGGCGTTTTCGCTGCCGAGCCGGTAACGGCTGCACAAGCACAAGACATGAATAAAATCGGTGTAGTTTCTGCGGAAGGCGCCACTACCCTGGACGGTCTGGAAGCGAAACTGGCTGAGAAAGCCGCTGCTGCTGGCGCAAGCAGCTATAGCATTACCTCTGCATACAGCAACAACAAAATGAGCGGTACTGCGGTTATCTACAAATAATTTTTTGTCTGTATGCCAACAGACGCCCTGCTCCAACCCTCATAGACCTGTGTGTTACCCTTTGTTTGCCCGTCCACCACTGGACGGGCTTTTTTTACCTGAATCCGTTAAAAACTCTGACCAACGCGTGCCAGACCGTCTGTCAGTGTCTCCACCTCACCAGTTGCCACCAGACAGCAGGCCATTTGAATTTTCAACGCGTCAGGAACCGGTTCGCTACCCGCCAGACAGCGCTCAATCCAACGCGCCGTGGTTTCTGGATCTTTCGCGACAGGGAGTGGCACCGGCTCCTCGGGCATCTCACGTTGGCGATCCACAATCACCTGCACTCCACGCTTATCGATCAGGCTAATTTGCGGGCAGCGCTGCGGATTGGCGTACACTTCCCCTTCGGTGCCATGCATCAGCAGACTGCGTCCGCCAATGTCACCAAAGAACTTCGCCACACGTGGGACATATTCCGGATGAGAAACGCTGGCAAGACGTAAGGCGGCATCTTCTGCAAAAGGCGTCGCCAGCTTCGCCAGCGTGTGTGCACTGTTACGCACCCCCATTCGCCAGCGCATCGCCAGCTGTTTTTCCAGCGGCGGGCACAGTGTGCCGACGGGAATGAACACCGGTTGGTGTCCGTCGAGTTTTGCCTGCGCCTGACCGACATTCAGGGTCGGCGTAATTCCCAACAGTTCAAAAATAGTTTCGGTCAATACGCGAGTCAGATCTTCGCTCACCCCGTGAACCACCACCGGAAAACCCAGTTTACGCAGCAGGATAGCCAGCAACGGCGTCAGGTTCGCCTGTTTACGCGCCCCGTTATAGCTGGGGATCACGATAGGCATCGGTTTTGCCACTGGCGGCGTCAGACGAATAGTGTGGTTCTGCATCGCCTCATAGAAGCCCAGCATTTCGGCTTCGCCCTCTCCTTTAATGCGCAGCGCAATCAGTACGCCGCCCATTTCCAGGTCAGGGACTTCCCCCTTTAGCATATGGGTATACAGGCCGCGCGCGGTGTCCTGGTCCAGATCGCGGGCATGATTTTTACCTCGCCCAACCTCTTTGATGATTTTGCGGTAATCCATCGAAAACTCCTTGCGGGGGTGCACACACCATTAGCGCCGTCTGCGGCGAGTCGCTTTTGCTTTTGTTTTTACTATAACGTCTGGCACGACAGGTTGCTCTATCGGAAAAATGGGTAACGCATTCAGTAAACGCTTCCCATAATTTTTGGTCAACAGACGCTTGTCGTAAATCACCACTTCCCCCCAGCAGCTGTGGCTACGGATCAATCGCCCCACCTGTTGGATTAAATTAAACGACGCGCTGGGCAAACTCTGCACTTCAAAGCGGTAACGGTTCAGGCTTTTCAGCCACTCCCCTTCGGTGATGACCACCGGGCTGTCGATAGGTGGAAAAGCAATCTTGTGAATATGAACCTGAGTGAGCAATTCACCTTTCAGATCCAACCCTTCCGCAAAAGATTGCAGACCCACCAGCACGCTACGTTCGCCATTTTCCACCCGCTTGCGGTGCAACTCCACCAGCCGGTATCGCGGCTGATCGCCCTGAACTAACAACAGCAGACGTAAATCCGTCACATGCTCAAGAAACCGTTGCATCGCCCTGCCACTGGCAAACAATACCAGCATGCCCTGGTGTTTTTTGCTCTCAAGCTCCTGACGAAAATAGGCCGCCATCTCCGCAATATGTTGCTCTTCGTTATCGATAAGCGGCTCATACTGCATTTGCGGTATGACGATTTTCCCCTGTTCTAGATGGTTGAAGGGCGAGTCGAGGGCCACGAAACGGTCGCCCGCTTTCTCCTTCAGTCCGCTCATCTCCTGCAAGCGAGAGAAACTGTTCAGCGAACGTAGCGTGGCGGAGGTCACCACAATATGCGGCACGCTGCGCCAGAGCAGCCTTTCCAGCTGATCGCTGACGCGAATGCCGACACAGTGAAACCAGACATGCATTTGCCCGTCGCGCACATCGCGGGTGGCCCATTTGGACACCGGCGCGCCTGACGATTGTGCCAGCGACGCCAGACGCCACAGCTTGCTTTGCGCTTCGAACATGCCCAACGCACGGTTCATCTGCAAAATCACCCGATGCAGGCGCACGATATCGTGGGTTCCGGTTTTTTCGCTGAGATCGTTGAGAAACAGCTCCGCCAGCCCACGCAACATTTCTGTGAGTTTCGCCAACCGCTGACAAATCTCCATCACCTCTGCGGGCAATTCGCCCATTGAGAAGCGATGCTCCGCCTCCTGGGTGGCGGGCATATAAAGATTCAGAATCGCGTTCAGCGAGGCAATCAGCTCATACAGCTCTTCGCAGTGCGCGTTCAGACGCTCAGGGATAGCCAGTGGCGGCGTGGTTTTTGGCCGAAACTGTTCCAGACAGGTCGCCACCAGTTTGGTAAACAGATCGAGTTGCAGGCGATACCAGGGCGCCGTGATTTCAGCACTCATTTCCAGCGCATCGCGCGCAACATCGGGCAGATGATGCCCTTCATCCAGCACCAGCAGCAGATTTTTCGGATCCGGCAAAACCGCTTCGCTCTCCATTGCCGCCATCACCAGCGCATGGTTTGCCACCACCACTTCGGCTTCCTGAATCTCACGGCGCGCCACAAAGAACGGACATTCGCGGTAATAGTGGCAGTTACGGTTGAGGCAGCCGGCTTTGTCGGTGCTCAGACGCTGCCACAGTGAATCATCAATGGCGATATCGGTATGATCGCGTAAACCATCCCACTTGTAGCTGTCCAGATCGCCCTTCAGCCGGGCACAACGCTTTTGCTCTTCCTGATTGTTCGGTGTGAGTTCGTCGTCAAGAAACGCCAGCAGATCCTGTTGGTCAGGTTCGGTGCTGGCCAACGCCGCCAGATTGCGCGGACACACATACCGCCCGCGCCCAAAGGCGGCGGTGAACTTAAGATCGGGAATAATTTTTCGCAGCAGGGGAAGGTCTTTGCTGTAAATCTGATCCTGCAAGGCGACGTTGGCGGTACTCACCACCAGCGTTTTTTGTTCTTCGCGCGCGATGGCGATACCGGGGATCAGATACGAGAGGGTTTTCCCGACGCCGGTCGGCGCTTCGATCGCCAGATGTCGCCCGTCTTCCCCGGCCAGTGTTTTAGCGACGTCAGCAATCATCTGCCGCTGCGGCGCACGGGGAATAAAGTCGGGGATCTGTTCCTGAAGCGCCTTATACCAGGCAGCAATTTGCGCTTTTAGCGCAGCGGTCAATGCCATGAGAAAACCTGAAATACTGTATAAACAGCCACTATTGTGGCACTTTCTTAGACGGGTCGCAAAAAGAAAAACCCGACCATTCGGTCGGGCTTCCCGTTTACTGCATTACTCTGCCGAAGACAGTCTGCGCGGACGGCGTGGCGGGCGCGGCTTATCGCTCGCCGGTTTCGCATCACCTGACCGGCGCGAAGGTTTGGCCCCGGCTTTAGGCGCACTACCTTCTGAACGACGCGGTTGCTGCTGACCACGGCCTGCACCGCCCTGACCTTGCCCCTGTGGGGATCGGCCACGACCGCCGCCGCCGCCACCACCACGTTGCTGCTGGCGACCGTTTTGAATCGGCTCGGCTTTAATGGACGGGTCCGGCTCATAGCCCGGCAGCGCGATACGCGGGATCTCTTTTTTCAGCAGTTTCTCGATGTCACGCAGCAGTTTGTGTTCATCAACACAGACCAGCGACAGCGCTTCACCGGTTGCCGCCGCACGCCCGGTACGACCGATACGGTGGACGTAATCTTCCGGCACGTTCGGCAATTCATAGTTCACCACATGCGGCAGCTCTTCAATATCCAGGCCACGCGCCGCGATATCCGTGGCGACCAGCACGCGAATGTCGCCGGATTTAAAATCAGCCAGCGCACGCGTACGCGCCCCTTGCGATTTATTGCCGTGGATGGCCGCACTACGAATGCCGTCTTTATTCAACTGCTCCGCCAGGTGGTTGGCACCATGTTTGGTGCGGGTGAAGACCAGCACCTGCCGCCAGTCGCCCTGACCAATCATCTGCGACAGCAGTTCACGTTTGCGTTTCTTATCAACAAAATGGACGTGCTGCGTCACCTGCTCGGACGCCGTGTTACGACGCGCGACTTCGATTTCCAGCGGATTACGCAGCAATTTCTCAGCCAGCGCTTTGATGTCGTCGGAGAAGGTCGCGGAGAACAGCAGGTTCTGACGCTTCGGCGGCAATTTAGCCAGTACGCGACGAATGTCGTGGATAAAGCCCATGTCCAGCATGCGGTCAGCTTCATCCAGCACCAGAATTTCAATCTGATCCAATTTGACGGCGTTTTGATGTTCCAGATCGAGCAAACGGCCAGGGGTTGCCACCAGCACGTCTACGCCGCCACGCAGTTTCATCATCTGCGGGTTGATGCTTACCCCGCCGAAAACCACCAGCGAGCGAATGTTCAGGTATTTGCTGTAATCCCGCACGTTCTCGCCAATTTGCGCGGCCAGTTCACGGGTTGGAGTCAGGATCAACGCACGTACCGGGCGACGTCCCTTAGCATGCGGTTCATTGGAAATAAGATGCTGCAGCAGCGGCAGCGTAAAGCCCGCTGTCTTACCCGTACCCGTTTGCGCACTGGCCATCAGGTCACGGCCTTGCAGTACCGCAGGGATCGCCTGCTGCTGGATAGGGGTGGGTTCACGGTAGCCCTGCTCTGCAACGGCGCGCAAAATATCAGGATTTAAACCCAGGGAATCAAAAGACATAACTACTCCGAACCGCCCCGACCGTTCCCGGTGTAGTTTTCAGGGAGATACTCGCAAAAGAGATGACAAAAACCACAGTGTCATGAAGGGGCGGAGTGTAGCAGTTTTTGTGACGTACCGCATAAATTATCCCGGAGCGTACCTGAAACAAAATAAAGCGCTGGGCTGGACAAGCGTAAAAATCAGTCATAATGTTAATCAATCGATTGATTAATACTTAGGTCATGCCATGAATACCTCAACCATGACGACCAAAGGCGAGCAGGCAAAAAGCCAGCTGATTGCCGCTGCCCTTGCGCAGTTCGGTGAATATGGCCTGCATGCCACCACCCGGGATATCGCCGCGCAGGCCGGGCAGAATATCGCTGCCATTACCTACTATTTTGGCTCAAAGGATGACCTCTACCTCGCCTGCGCCCAGTGGATTGCCGACTTTATTGGCGGGCAGTTTCGTCCTCACGCCGAGGAGGCGGAACAGCTCTTCGCCCAGCCGCAGCCCGATCGCGCTGCAATGCGCGAGCTGATTCTGCGCGCGTGTAAGAACATGATCATGCTGCTGACCCAGGAAGACACGGTGAATCTCAGCAAATTCATCTCGCGCGAACAGCTCTCCCCAACGGCAGCCTATCAGTTGATACACCATCAGGTTATCGCCCCACTGCACACCCATTTGACGCGGCTGATTGCGGCCTATACCGGCAGTGATGCCGAAGATACCCAAACCATTTTGCATACCCATGCGCTGTTAGGGGAAGTGCTGGCGTTTCGTCTGGGAAAGGAAACGATCCTCAAGCGCACAGGCTGGTCGCAATTTGATGAGGAGAAAACTGCGCTGATTTACCAGACGATCACCTTTCATATCGATCTCATTCTGCAAGGTTTAACGCAAAGGAGTCTGGACTCATGAAGAAACCCGTCGTTATCGGACTGGCCGTGGCGGTGCTTGTCGCCGTGATTGCTGGTGGAACGTGGTGGTACCAAAGTCGGCAGGATAACGGGCTGACGCTGTACGGTAATGTGGACATTCGCACCGTCAATTTAAGCTTTCGCGTCGGCGGCCGACTCGCTTCACTGGCGGTTGACGAAGGCGATACCATCACCTCCGGGCAGGTGCTGGGCACGCTCGATAAAGCGCCGTATGAAAACGCATTAATGCAGGCCAAAGCGGGCGTCTTAGTCGCAAAGGCACAGTATGACCTGATGCTGGCAGGCTATCGCGATGAAGAGATTGCCCAGGCCGCCGCCGCCGTCAAACAGGCGCAGGCCGCCTTTGACTACGCGCAGAACTTTTATCAGCGTCAGCAGGGATTGTGGAAAAGCCGCACAATTTCCGCCAACGATCTGGAAAACGCCCGCTCGTCCCGTGACCAGGCGCAGGCAACGCTGAAATCGGCGCAGGACAAACTGAGCCAGTACCGCACCGGTAACCGCCAACAGGATATCGCCCAGGCGAAAGCCAGCCTTGAACAGGCGCAGGCGCAACTGGCGCAAGCCGAACTCGACTTGCAGGATACCGCACTGGTCGCCCCCTCTGACGGTACGCTGTTAACCCGTGCCGTGGAGCCGGGCAGCATGCTGAATGCCGGCGGCACGGTTCTCACCCTCTCGCTGACGCGTCCGGTCTGGGTTCGCGCCTACGTCGATGAGCGTAACCTGAGCCAGGTACCGCCAGGGCGAGAGATTTTGCTGTATACCGATGGCCGTCCCGATAAGCCCTATCACGGCAAAATCGGTTTTGTTTCTCCGACCGCAGAATTCACCCCGAAAACCGTCGAGACCCCGGATCTGCGCACCGATCTGGTCTATCGCCTACGCATTGTGGTGACAGATGCCGATGATGCGTTACGCCAGGGGATGCCGGTGACGCTGAAGTTCGGTAATGAGGCGCGGCATGAATGACGCCGTCATTACGCTAAACGGACTGGTTAAACGCTTTGCGGGAATGGAAAAGTGCGCCGTGGCTCCGCTCGACTGCACGATTCACGCGGGTTATGTCACGGGGCTGGTGGGGCCGGACGGTGCCGGGAAAACCACCCTGATGCGGATGCTGGCGGGGCTACTGAAGCCCGACGGCGGTCAGGCTTCGGTGATTGGGTTTGATCCGATTCGCGACGACAGCGCGCTGCATGCCGTACTCGGTTATATGCCGCAAAAATTTGGCCTGTATGAAGATTTGACCGTCATGGAGAACCTTAACCTCTATGCCGATCTGCGTAGCGTCACCGGTGAGACGAGAAAAAAAACCTTTGAGCGACTGCTGGAATTCACCTCGCTCGGCCCGTTTACCGGGAGGCTGGCGGGTAAGCTCTCCGGCGGGATGAAACAGAAGCTGGGGCTGGCCTGTACGCTGGTCGGCGCGCCTAAGGTTCTGCTGCTGGATGAACCCGGCGTCGGCGTGGACCCGATTTCACGACGCGAGCTGTGGCAGATGGTGCATGAGCTGGCGGGTGACGGAATGCTGATTCTGTGGAGCACTTCGTATCTCGATGAAGCCGAACAGTGTCGCGACGTGCTGCTGATGAACGAAGGTGAACTTCTCTATCAGGGCGAACCGACGGCACTGACGCAAACCATGGCGGGCCGCAGTTTTTTAATCAGCAGTCCGCAGATAAACAACCGCAAACTGTTGCAGCAGGCATTAAAACTGCCGCAGGTCAGCGACGGCATGATTCAGGGAAAATCCGTTCGTCTGATCCTGAAAAAAGAGGCCACGGCTGACGATATTCGCAACGGCGAAGGGATGCCGGAAATCGCGATTGATGAAACTGCGCCTCGCTTTGAAGATGCGTTTATTGATCTGCTTGGCGGGGCGGGCACGTCAGAGTCCCCGCTTGGCGCAATCCTGCATACGGTGGAGGGAACGCCCGGCGAGACGGTGATTGAAGCAAAGCAATTGACCAAAAAGTTTGGGGATTTTGCTGCAACCGACCAGGTGAATTTTGCCGTCAAGCGTGGGGAGATTTTTGGCCTGCTCGGCCCCAACGGCGCGGGGAAATCCACCACCTTTAAAATGATGTGCGGTCTGCTGGTGCCGACCTCCGGTAAAGCGCTGGTACTGGATATGGATCTGAAAGTCAGCTCGGGCAAGGCGCGTCAGCATTTGGGCTACATGGCACAAAAATTCTCCCTCTACGGCAACCTGACGGTGGAGCAAAACCTGCGTTTCTTCTCCGGCGTCTACGGCCTGCGAGGACGCGCGCAAAACGAAAAAATTGCGCGGATGAGCGAAGCCTTTGGTCTGAAAAGCATTGCGTCGCATGCCACTGACGAACTGCCCCTGGGATTTAAACAGCGCCTGGCGCTGGCCTGCTCGCTGATGCACGAGCCGGATATTCTCTTTCTCGATGAGCCGACCTCAGGCGTAGACCCCCTCACCCGCCGCGAATTTTGGCTGCATATCAATAGCATGGTCGAAAAAGGCGTGACGGTCATGGTCACCACCCACTTTATGGATGAAGCGGAATACTGTGACCGTATAGGGCTTGTGTATCGCGGGAAACTGATCGCCAGCGGCACCCCGGATGACCTGAAAGCGCAGACCGCCGACAACGACACGCCGGACCCGACGATGGAGCACGCCTTTATCACCCTCATCCACGACTGGGACAAGGAGCATACGCATGAGTAACACCGTACTCTCCTGGCGCCGGGTGCGCGCCCTGTGCATCAAAGAAACACGCCAGATCGTTCGCGATCCCAGCAGTTGGCTGATTGCGGTGGTGATACCGTTGCTACTGCTGTTTATTTTTGGCTACGGCATCAACCTCGACTCCAGCAAACTGCGGGTGGGGATCCTGCTTGAGCAGCAAAGTGAAGAGGCGCTCGACTTTACGCACACCATGACGGGCTCACCCTATATCGACGCCACCATCAGCGATAACCGTCATGAGCTTATCGAAAAGATGCAGGCCGGGCGCATTCGCGGTCTGGTGGTGATCCCGGTCGATTTCGCCCAGCAAATGGCACGAGCCAATGATACCGCCCCGATTCAGGTGATCACTGACGGCAGCGAGCCGAACACGGCAAACTTTGTGCAAGGCTATGTCGAGGGGATCTGGCAGATCTGGCAAATGCAGCGGGCGGAAGATCGCGGAGAAGAGTTTAAACCGTTGATTGACGTGCAGACCCGCTATTGGTTTAACCCGGCCGCCATCAGCCAGCATTTTATTATCCCGGGGGCGGTCACCATCATTATGACGGTGATCGGCGCCATCCTCACCTCACTGGTGATCGCGCGCGAATGGGAACGCGGCACCATGGAAGCGCTACTCTCCACCGAAGTCACCCGCGTGGAATTACTGCTGTGTAAGCTGATCCCCTATTACTTCCTCGGGATGCTGGCGATGCTGCTCTGTATGCTGGTCTCGGTGTTTATTCTCGGCGTACCGTATCGCGGTTCGCTATTGATCCTGTTTTTTATCACCAGCCTGTTTTTACTCAGCACATTGGGGATGGGATTGCTCATCTCGACCATTACCCGTAACCAGTTTAACGCCGCGCAGGTGGCGTTAAACGCCGCCTTTTTGCCCTCGATTATGCTGTCGGGGTTTATCTTCCAGATCGACAGCATGCCTGCGGTGATCCGCGCGGTGACATACATTATTCCGGCGCGCTATTTCGTCAGTACCCTGCAAAGCCTGTTTCTGGCCGGTAATATCCCGGTGGTGCTGATGATCAACGTCCTGTTTTTAATCGCGTCGGCAGTCATGTTTATTGGTCTGACGTGGCTCAAAACCAAACGTCGGCTGGATTAGGGAGAAGAGCATGTTTCATCGCTTATGGACGTTAATCCGCAAAGAGCTGCAATCGCTGCTGCGCGAGCCGCAGACCCGTGCGATCCTGATTGTGCCGGTGCTGATTCAGGTTATTCTGTTTCCCTTTGCCGCCACGCTGGAAGTCACCAACGCCACCATCGCCATTTATAACGAAGATAACGGCAAGCATTCGGTCGAGCTGACCCAACGTTTTGCCCGCGCCAAAGCCTTTACGCATATTCTGCTGCTCAATAGCCCGCAAGAGATCCAACCGACCATCGATACCCAAAAAGCGCTGTTACTGGTGCGCTTCCCGGCGGATTTCTCGCGTAATCTGGATACCTTCCAGCAGGCGCCGATGCAGTTGATTCTTGACGGGCGAAACTCCAACAGCGCGCAAATCGCTGCCAACTATTTGCAGCAAATCGTCAAAGATTATCAGCAGGAACTGATGGACGGTAAACCCAAACCCAACAACAGCGAGCTGGTCGTGAGAAATTGGTACAACCCGAATCTGGACTATAAATGGTTCGTGGTGCCGTCGCTGATCGCCATGATCACCACTATTGGCGTAATGATCGTAACCTCGCTTTCCGTTGCCCGTGAACGCGAGCAAGGTACGCTGGATCAACTGTTAGTTTCCCCGCTGACCACCTGGCAAATTTTCATCGGCAAAGCCGTCCCTGCGCTGATTGTTGCTACCGGGCAGGCCACTATCGTGCTGGGCATCGGCATCTGGGCATACCAAATTCCCTTTGCCGGTTCACTGGCCCTGTTCTACTTCACGATGGTGATTTACGGTTTATCACTGGTTGGTTTCGGGCTGTTGATCTCGTCGTTGTGCGCCACCCAGCAACAGGCGTTTATCGGTGTGTTTGTCTTTATGATGCCGGCGATTTTACTCTCGGGGTACGTCTCTCCGGTCGAGAATATGCCGGTCTGGTTGCAGAATTTAACGTGGATAAACCCTATCCGCCACTTTACGGATATCACCAAGCAGATTTACCTGAAGGATGCGAGTCTGAAGATTGTCTGGGGAAGTTTGTGGCCGCTACTGGTGATAGCAGCCACAACGGGATCAGCGGCGTATGCGATGTTTAGACGCAAAGTGATGTAACTTTTTCTCTTTCGCCAGTAACGAAACCACCGCGGGTCCGGCAAGGATTGCCAGCCCCGCAACAGCCAACAGTACGTTGTTTTGCAAAACACGAGACAGCAACCACAGCGCAATCATGGCCGCGCCGAAATACCAGGTTGTGGTCAGCTCTTCCAGTACATCCGCAACGTCACGCCAGCGCTGTTCATGGTGGCGTTGTAACGCCAGCATCAGCAACACTGTCACGCCGTAAACCACGCAAAGCCCGAGCCCTACGTGTACCAGTGTACCGCTCATCCAGCCCGTCACCAGCAACGCCACTACCAGTAAATGCAACACAATCTGCCAGCAACTTAGACCCGTTGCGACACGAACACGTTGTTGCCACCTCATGGCTAATCTCCTGAAGGATTTTTGTCTAATTACTCAGAGTACCGGACTTTACGGAAAATTCCGTAAGACCGCATCTTTTTGTGACGACGACTACACTATTTTTATTCAGGAAAGTGATGCAAACAGGAGAATTATGCCCGGACAAACGCAGCGATTTTCATTCAACGTGCTCACCCTCAATACCCACAAAGGTTTCACGGCGTTTAACCGTCGTTTTATTTTGCCGCAACTGCGGGAGGCGGTGCGAGCCGTCAGTGCGGATATTGTCTGTTTGCAGGAAGTGATGGGCGCCCATGAGGTTCACCCCCAGCGCATTGCAAACTGGCCGGAGGCTCCCCATTACGAGTTTCTCGCCGATACCCTGTGGCGTGATTTTGCTTACGGGCGCAATGCCGTTTACCCGGAGGGGCACCACGGCAACGCCGTACTCTCACGTTATCCCATTGAATATGATGAAAATCGTGACATCTCCGTTGGCAACAGCGAAAAACGCGGCGTGCTTTATTGCCGCATTATACCGCCACAGTTGAACCACCCGATCCACGTTATGTGCGTACATCTGGGCCTGCGTGAAGCCCACCGCCAGGCGCAACTCACCCTGCTGGCCGACTGGGTTAACAGCCTCCCCCCTGGCGAACCGGTGATTGTCGCGGGGGATTTTAATGACTGGCGACAACAGGCTAACCGTCCGTTAAAGACCCGAGCGGGCCTGGAGGAGATCTTCACCCGCGCCTACGGTCGCCCGGCGCGGACGTTTCCGGTGCGCCTGCCGTTACTGCGCCTTGATCGTATTTATGTCAAAAACGCCAATGCCAGCGCCCCCACGGCGCTACCGCTGCATCACTGGCGACACTTATCTGACCATGCGCCTCTGAGTGCGGAGATTCATCTATGAAATGCGGTTGGCGTGAAGGCAATCAGATCCAGTTACTGGAGAACGGCGATCGGTTTTACCCTGCCGTGTTTGACGCCATCGCCCAGGCGGAGCAGAAAATCATTCTGGAAACCTTTATCTGGTTTGACGATGAGGTAGGAAGACAACTGCACGCGGCCCTGCTTAATGCCGCCCAACGTGGCGTACACACCGAAGTGTTGCTGGACGGGTACGGCTCCCCGGATCTCAGCGACGCTTTTGTTGAAGCGCTGACGGCGGCAGGGATTATTTTTCGCTATTACGATCCCCGCCCCCGCCTGTTGGGGATGCGCACCAATCTGTTCCGCCGGATGCACCGAAAGATTGTGGTGATCGATGCCCGGATCGCCTTTGTTGGCGGGATTAACTATTCCGCCGAACAGATGTCCGACTATGGCCCCGAGGCCAAACAAGATTACGCCGTTCGGGTTGAAGGGCCGATTGTGGAGGATATTCTGCAATTTGAGCTGGAGAATCTGCCGGGACAGCGCGCAGCACGCCGCTGGTGGCGGCGCCATCATCGCGCGGAAGAAAATCACCAGCCCGGCGAAGCGCAGGCGTTGTTTGTCTGGCGCGATAATGACGAACACCGCGACGATATCGAACGCCATTACCTGAAAATGCTCACTCAGGCAAAACGCGAAGTGATGATTGCGAACGCCTATTTCTTCCCGGGCTATCGCCTGCTGCATGCGATGCGCAACGCGGCCCGACGCGGCGTGCGCGTAAAGCTTATCGTGCAGGGTGAGCCCGACATGCCGATTGTCAAAGTCGGCGCGCGGCTGCTCTACAACTATCTGGTAAAAGGCGGCGTACAGATTTTTGAATATCACCGTCGCCCTCTGCATGGCAAAGTGGCATTGATGGATGACCACTGGGCAACCGTAGGTTCCAGTAACCTTGACCCACTCAGTCTGTCGCTCAATCTGGAAGCGAACATCATCATTCATGATCGGACATTTAACCAGACGTTACGCGACAATCTCAGCACGATCATTGCCGATGATTGCAAACAGGTTGATGATTCGATGTTACCTAAACGCACCTGGTGGAATCTCACCAAAAGCGTACTGGCGTTCCACTTTTTGCGTCACTTCCCCGCACTGGTCGGCTGGCTTCCGGCCCATACTCCGCATTTAACACGGGTTGAACCACCAGCCCAGCCTGCGATGGAAACTCAGGACCGGGTAGAAGCGCAAGATACGGGGGGCAAACCCTGATGGCTAAATCGCGTGCGCGCTGGCGGAGGGCTAAAAAAATCCTCACCTGGCTGTTTTTTATTGCCGTCATCGTGCTGCTGGTGGTCTACGCCAGCAAAGTCGACTGGAGCGAGGTCTGGACGGTTGTCCGCGATTACAACCGGATGGCCATGGCAGGCGCTATCGGGCTGGTGATCGTCAGCTACCTACTCTATGGCTGTTATGATTTGCTCGCGCGCCTCTACTGTGGGCACCGGCTGGCAAAGCGGCAGGTGATGCTGGTCTCTTTCATCTGTTACGCCTTCAATCTGACCCTCAGTACCTGGGTTGGCGGTATCGGGATGCGTTACCGACTGTATTCCCGTCTCGGCTTACCGGGCAGCACGGTCACGCGAATTTTTTCACTCAGCATCGCCACCAACTGGCTGGGTTACATCGTGCTGGGGGGCGTGATCTTTACCTTCGGCGTGGTGCAACTGCCTGACCATTGGTATATCGATGAAAATACGCTGCGTATTCTGGGCGTGGCGTTGCTTTTGATCATTATGCTGTACCTGTGGTGCTGCGCCTTTGCGAAGCATCGACATCTCACCATCAAAGGGCAAAAGCTGGTGTTGCCCTCCTGGAAATTCGCCCTCGCACAGATGGCCATTTCCAGCATTAACTGGATGGTGATGGGGGCGACCATCTGGCTGTTAATGGGGCAGTCCGTAAACTATTTCTTTGTCCTTGGCGTGTTACTGGTGAGCAGTATTGCAGGCGTCATTGTGCATATTCCGGCAGGGATTGGGGTACTGGAAGCCGTTTTTATCGCCCTTCTCGCAGGAGAACATACCTCTCAGGGCACGATTATCGCCGCCCTGCTCGCCTGGCGGGTGCTCTATTATTTTATTCCGCTACTGCTGGCGTTGATCTGTTATCTGGTACTGGAGAGTCGGGCGAAGAAATTACGGGCAAAAAACGAAAAGGCGATGGCGAAGTGATTTTTGCCGGACGGCGTTCAGCACGAACGCCGTCCGGCACAACAGCAATTAACGGCGATTACCGAAAATACGCAGCAGCATCAGGAACAGGTTGATAAAGTCCAGATACAACGTTAACGCGCCCAGTATGGAGTACTTGCGCAGGTTAGCGCTGTCACGGACGTCAATCTGCTCACCAATGTTTTTCAGCTTTTGCGTGTCGTACGCAGTCAGTCCGACAAACACAATCACCCCGATATAGGTCACCGCCCACATCAGCGCTTCGCTTTTCAGCCAGAAGTTGACCAACGACGCCAGAACGATACCAATCAGCGCCATAAACAGCATGTTGCCGAAACCGCTGAGATCGCGTTTGGTGGTGTAACCGTACAGGCTCATCGCGCCAAACATGCCACCCGAGACCACAAAGGTGCTGGCGATGGAAGAGTAGGTATAGACGATAAAAATGCTCGACAGCGTTAACCCGGTCAACGCGGAATAAAGCATAAACAGCGTGGTCGCCATCCCGGCGCTGAGTTTATGCACCATCGCAGACAGCACAACCACCAACGCAAGCTGAGCGATAATCAAACCAAAGAAGGTGATTTTGCTGGAAAAGATAAACATCATCAGTTCAGGCGTATTGGCGGCATACCACGCGATAAACGCCGTCAGCAGTAAACCGCAGGTCATCCAGCCGTAGACTTGCGCCATGTAGGTTTGCAGGCCGGGACGCGCCTGCACGATAGAATCGGATCGTGGAAATCGGTCCATGATAATCTCCTGGTTGAAAGTGATACCTGTCACTAAGCGTATCACATTATCTCACCAGCGTTTCGCCGCCTGTTGATCGCTATCACGCGCTTCTACCCAGCGGTCGCCCTCCGGCGTCGCTTCACGCTTCCAGAACGGCGCACGTGTTTTCAGATAATCCATAATGAACTGTCCGGCTTCAAACGCGCTGCTGCGATGCGCACTGGTCACGCCGACAAAGACGATTTCATCGCCTGGCCACAGTTCGCCAATACGATGAATCACCGTCACACGCCCCAGCGGCCAGCGGCTACGCGCCTCATCAACAATATCCGCCAGCGCCTTTTCCGTCATGCCAGGGTAGTGCTCCAGCGTCAGCGCCTTCACGCTGTCGCCAAGATTATGATTGCGGACTTTCCCGGTGAACGTAACGACGGCGCCATCTTCATCGCGTTCCGCCAGCCAGGGATACTCTTCCCCTACGCAAAACGGGGCAGGCCCGACAATAATTCGCGTTTCAGCCATCTCAACCTCCCGTCACTGGCGGGAAGAACGCCACTTCATCACCATGGACCAACGGTTGATCAAAGCTGACTAATGTCTGGTTAACCGCAGCCAGCAGTTTGCCGTCTTCCAGCGCCAGCGCCCAACGATCGCTTTGTGCCGCCAGATGCTGACGCAGCGCATCCACCGTGGTGAACCTGGCTGGCAGTTCCAGCGCATCGGTATTGACCAGTTCGCGCACCTGCGCGAAGAAAAGCACCTTAATCATCGGCATCCACCTTAAAATCTCCCGACTTGCCGCCGCTTTTCGCCAGCAAGCGTACCGGGCCAATCACCATGTCTTTTTGCACGGCTTTGCACATGTCGTAGATGGTCAACGCCGCAACAGATGCCGCGGTCAGCGCCTCCATTTCCACACCGGTCTTCCCGGTCAAACGGCAGACAGATTCGATACGCACACGGTTGTGCTCCGGTTCCGCCAGCAGTTGTACTTCTACTTTGCTCAACAGCAGCGGATGACACAGCGGGATCAGTTCCCAGGTGCGTTTGGCGGCCTGAATCCCGGCAATACGGGCGGTCGCAAAAACGTCGCCTTTATGGTGACTGCCAGCGATGATCATCGCCAGCGTTTCGCTATGCATCGTGACAAAGGCTTCCGCGCGCGCCTCGCGAACGGTTTCCGTTTTGGCGGAGACATCCACCATGTGCGCTTCGCCAGCGGCGTTAATATGGGTCAGTTGCGACATACTTATTTCTTCAAATGGGGGTGGAAATTGCACGGACGCGTGCGGGCATCCAGTTGCGGCGCAATAATATTGTCCCACGCGGTGCGACACGCTTTGGTGGAACCCGGCATGGCGAAAATTAGCGTTTTGTTGGCCACGCCTGCCACCGCGCGAGACTGCAACGTCGCGGTGCCAATCTCTTCAAAAGAGAGCATGCGGAACACTTCGCCAAACCCTTCAACTTCCCGGTCAAACAGCGGCAATAACGCTTCCGGCGCCTGGTCACCTTCAGTCAGCCCCGTCCCACCGGTTATCAGCACCACCTGCACGTCGTCGCTGGCAATCCAGGCGGAAACCTGGGCACGAATGGCGTAACGGTTTTCTTTTACGATGGCTTTATCGACCACTTTATGGCCAGCTTCCAGCGCGGAATCACGCAGAAAATGGCCTGACGTGTCATCTTCTTCGCCGCGACGGCTGGAAATCGTAAGAATAGCGATACGGGTTGGGATAAATTCAGTACTTACCTGACTCATCTGAAATCTCCTTTTAGCGTTTATCCACCAATGTACGATAAATTTTGCGTAATTCCGGTCTGGTTCTGATGCAGGAAATGGGTCTGTTTTTTCTCCAGCAGCGCGGCAGAAATGCGGTCTTCCAGCGCATGCTGTTGAGCGTCATCTTCCAGCAGATCGCGCAGACTGACGCCGCCTTCGCCAAACAGGCACAGGTGGAGTTTACCCACTGACGACACGCGCAGACGGTTGCAGGTTGCGCAGAAATCTTTCTCATACGGCATGATCAGACCAATTTCACCGGCATAGTCAGGGTGACAGAACACCTGTGCCGGGCCGTCGCTGCGCTTGCGTAGCTGATGGAGCCAGCCGCGACGCAACAGTTCGTCACGCAGCACCTGACCAGAAATATGATGTTTACGGAAGAGTTCGCTCCCCTCTCCTGTTTCCATCAGTTCGATGAAACGCAGTTGGATGGGGCGCGCCTGAATCCAGGCAAGGAAGGTGTCCAGCTGATGGTGATTCACATCGCGCATCAACACGGTATTAACTTTGACCTTTTCAAACCCGGCGTCAAAGGCGGCATCGATTCCTGCCATCACCTGCTGAAATTTATCCTGCCCGGTAATGGCATGAAACTGGCGGGCGTCGAGGCTGTCGACGCTAACGTTGATGCCGGTCAGACCGGCGTCGCGCCAGTTCGCCGCATCACGCGCCAGGCGGTAGCCATTAGTGGTGACAGCAATCTGGCGGATCGCGGCATTTTCACGCACGGCGGCGATGATGTCGGTAAAGTCACGACGTAAGGAAGGTTCGCCGCCCGTCAGGCGCACTTTCTCGGTGCCGAGGTTCGCAAATGCGCGCGTAACCCGGCGAATTTCGTCGACGGTCAGGAAGCCATTATTGGTGACCCCGCCAGGCTTGTAGCCATCCGGCAGGCAGTAGGTGCAACGAAAGTTACACACATCGGTAATCGACAAACGTAAGTAGTAAAACTTACGCGCGAAAGCATCGGTAAGTTGTGAGCCCATGTACACCTTTCCAAATACGGGAGGCGGAGTCATTTCTTCCTGCGCCCTGGTGACAAGCACGTTTACGCGTTGTCACGGCCAAAGCACCGTATCAGTTGACCCAGGTGCAGAGGCTAGAGTGTTTATTGTGGTTATGCCGATACTAGCGTGTAAACGTTTTTTACGCCATCTACACTTACGCTGTATAATCATATATATAGCGTCATGATCGTGCACTTTCGCTACAGAATAAGCAAAAACCACAGTTTTGCATTGATATACATCATTTTGCTGTACCTTACCCCTCGCCATAAAGAGGTAGACGGCAAGATTTTATTTCCACTCAGCCTACCTGGCTAATTGCTGAAAACCCGCGATTTGCGCTACTGTAATGCAGATCTTTTGACACCAGGAATTTATATGCGCAATCGCACGCTGGCAGACCTCGACCGTGTTGTGGCTCTCGGCGGAGGGCATGGATTAGGACGCGTTCTTTCTTCACTCTCGCCATTAGGTTCACGCCTGACCGGTATTGTTACGACGACAGACAACGGCGGCTCAACAGGACGTATTCGCCGTTCAGAAGGCGGTATTGCCTGGGGCGATATGCGTAATTGTCTGAACCAGTTAATTACTGAACCTAGCGTCGCTTCGGCCATGTTTGAGTATCGTTTTGGCGGTAATGGCGAACTTTCCGGGCATAACCTCGGAAATTTGATGTTAAAAGCGCTGGATCACCTTAGCGTAAGGCCTCTTGAGGCCATCAATTTAATTCGTAATTTGCTGAAAGTGGATGCGCATTTAATTCCGATGTCGGAACTGCCGGTAGATCTGATGGCAATCGACGATCAGGGGCATGAAGTGTACGGCGAGGTCAATATCGACCAGTTGTCTATGCCGCCGCAAGAGTTGATGCTGTCGCCGAAAGTCCCTGCCACCCGCGAGGCCGTGCAAGCCATTAGCGAAGCGGATCTGATTTTGATTGGGCCGGGCAGTTTTTACACCAGCCTGATGCCGATCCTGCTGCTGGACGATCTGGCGCAGGCGTTACGACGTACCCCTGCGCCGATGGTGTATATCGGCAATCTGGGGCGCGAGTTGAGTCTACCCGCCGCCAGTTTATCCCTTGTCGATAAGCTCGCCATTATGGAGCAGTATGTCGGGAAGAAAGTGATTGATGCGGTCGTGGTCGGGCCGAAAGTTGATGTCTCAGCCATCACCGACAGAATTGTGATTCAGGAGATTCTGGAGGCCAGCGATATTCCGTATCGTCATGACCGTCAGCTGCTGCATTGCGCACTGGAAAAAGCGGTACAGGCGCTCGGTTAAATCGGTGAGCCTGATAGCAACGCTAACGCGTCTTATCAGGCCTACAGCTAAGAACCCTAAGACGCCGCAATAAACAACTCGCGTAACTGGTGCAACTGATCGCGGATCTGCGCGGCTTCTTCAAACTCCAGATTCTGCGCATGCTGCATCATTTGCCCTTCCAGCTCATGGATTTTTTGCTGCAACGCTTTCGGCGTCATGTCCAGCTCAACCACATCGGACTTCGCCCCTGCGCGAGACTTCCCTCTTCCCTTCGCTTTTGTCTTCGCGATGTTCTGACCCAGCGCCAGAATATCGACCACTTTTTTGTTTAGCCCCTGCGGGATGATGCCGTGTTCTTCGTTGTACTGCTGCTGCTTCTCTCTGCGACGTTCCGTCTCGCCAATGGCCTTCGCCATCGACGCGGTAATTTTATCGCCGTAGAGAATGGCTTTGCCGTTGATATTGCGCGCCGCGCGCCCGATGGTCTGTATCAGCGAACGTTCAGAACGCAGGAAGCCTTCTTTGTCGGCATCGAGTATCGCCACCAGCGAGACTTCCGGCATATCCAGCCCTTCACGCAGCAGGTTAATCCCCACCAGCACGTCAAACTCGCCCAGACGCAGGTCGCGAATAATTTCCATACGCTCAACGGTGTCGATATCGGAGTGCAGGTAGCGCACACGTTCGCCGTGCTCTTCCAGATATTCCGTCAGGTCTTCCGCCATCCGTTTGGTCAGCGTGGTCACCAACACGCGCTCGTTGATCGCCGCGCGAATACGGATTTCGGAGAGCAGATCATCCACCTGCGTCGCCACCGGACGGACTTCAATAACCGGATCCAGTAGCCCGGTCGGTCGCACCACCTGATCCACCACATCGTCACCGGATTTCTCCAGCTCATAGTTACCTGGCGTTGCGGAAACGTAGATGGTTTGCGGGGCCAGTGCTTCGAACTCTTCAAACTTCAACGGACGGTTATCCAGCGCTGACGGCAAACGAAATCCATACTCGACTAACGTCTCTTTACGCGCCCGGTCGCCGCGATACATCCCGCCAATCTGTGGAATGGTCACGTGGGATTCGTCCACCACCAGCAGGCCGTCAGCAGGTAGATAGTCAAACAGCGTCGGCGGCGGTTCGCCCGGCCCGCGCCCGGAAAGATAACGGGAGTAGTTTTCGATGCCGGAGCAATACCCCAGCTCGTTCATCATTTCCAGATCGAATTGGGTACGCTGTGATAAACGCTGCTCTTCGAGCAGTTTGTTGTTCGCCAGCAGGTTCTTACGCCGCTCCGCCAACTCGACTTTAATCTCTTCCATCGCCTGCACAATACGTTCACGCGGGGTGACGTAGTGCGTCTTAGGGTAGATGGTATAGCGCGTAATCGTTGATTCCACCTGCCCGGTCAGCGGATCAAACAGCGACAAACGTTCCACCTCTTCATCGAACAATTCGACGCGCAGTGCGATGTCATCAGACTCCGCCGGGAAGATGTCGATCACTTCGCCGCGCACACGGAACGTCCCGCGCTGGAAAGCCTGATCGTTTCGGGTGTATTGCAATTCCGCCAGACGGCGCAAAATGGCGCGCTGGTCGATGATCATGCCCACCGTCAGGTGCAGCATCATTTTCAGGTATAAATCGGGGTCGCCCAGACCATAGATAGCGGAAACAGAGGCCACCACCACCACATCCCGACGCTCCAGCAGCGCTTTGGTGGCCGACAGGCGCATCTGTTCAATGTGTTCGTTCACCGAGGCATCTTTCTCGATAAACGTGTCGGAACTGGGCACATAGGCTTCGGGCTGGTAGTAGTCGTAGTAAGAGACGAAATATTCCACCGCGTTCTCCGGGAAGAACTCTTTCATTTCGCCGTACAGCTGCGCCGCCAGCGTTTTATTCGGCGCCAGCACCATTGTGGGGCGCTGCAAATCCGCAATCACGTTGGCAATGGTGAACGTTTTTCCTGAACCCGTGACACCCAGCAAGGTCTGGTGCGCCAGACCATCTTCCAGCCCAACCTCCAGACGACGTATCGCCTCAGGCTGATCGCCAGAAGGTTTAAATGCGGAATTCAGTTTGAACGGTTTACTCATGAGCAGCTACCTGAAGCAATGGGCGGGCAGGTGTGTAATTTTACTCGGGATGGCTAAGATTGCCAGTAAAATATACTGGATGAAAAAACAGTAGCACGGTAAAGTATTTCTGTTACGCGAGCAAAAACCACGTCATCACAGTGCAAAATTTAGCCCCAGACGAGATAAAAAACCACCCGATGTCGGTTATCCCCAGACCTATGACTTTTTTAACATTTGTCAAGCAGTGTAATGCGCGTTTTATGGCAATCCATGACACTTTTCTTTCAGCCATTGCTTTTATTTAACAAGCTGTTTTATAACGAATATTTCTTTAAGCCGTCTTTCGCATCAATTCAGTCGCAGGCCGCGTATTCTCTCGCTTACGTTATGTTTTCTAACTCTAATGCACAAGGTTATCCACAGGAATAGTGGATAACTGCTTCCAGCCCGTATGGACTGCCGCCTGGCAAAATCGACCTTCTGGTCATTTTCGGGCAACTAAAAAAAAATTATCGCTAATTTTTGATTTTTATCAGCTAACAGCACGACCCCATCCAGACGAGATCTTGCTCGCATTTTCACCATTTGGTTGCACTGCTTTTGCTGGGGGAGCAACGTCTGCCGTTGATTCGCCGGGTCGCTGACCGCTTTTGCCTCCTGCACCGGGGACGCAACGTGGCGCAGGGGCAACTGACCCAGCTAAACGACAAGCTTCTTAATCAGTGGATGACGCCCGCTCCAGAGCGCTGAGATCGAGGTAATGACCTGTCGGGGCGTATTCCGGCGACTCAGCCAGCCAGGGGATTTCCCCTAACAGCGGCGCCGGGAGCACACGCGATAACGTCGCCATATACTCCTGATGACGTTTTCCAGGCGGCGTCACGTCGTTGGCGACCCAGCCTGCGAGCGTTAAACCCGCTTGCTGTACCGCCTGCGCTGTCAGCATGGCATGGTTGATACATCCCAGTTTGACGCCCACCACCAGAATCACCGGTAGTTGCTCGGCCTGGACCCAGTCAGCAAAGGTCAGCGTCGTTGAGAGCGGCGTAAACCAGCCCCCGGCCCCTTCAACCAACACCCAGTCAGCCTGGGCTTCTAACGCCCGTAAACCGTCAGACATCACCGTCGCGAGAATGGGCCTTCCCTCGTCGGCGCTGATAATATGCGGCGATGTTGGCTCCGCAAAGGTGTACGGATTGATGTCCTGATACGCCAGAGACAGCGTACTGTTGCGCTGTAGTGCCTGCGCATCGCCGTTGCGTAAACCGTCCGTCGTCATCTCACTGCCCGACGCCACCGGCTTGTAACCCACTGTACGGTAACCCCGCAGAGCGGCGGCCTGCAGTAGCGCACAACTGGCAACAGTTTTCCCAACTTCGGTGTCAGTGCCGGTGACAAAATAACGCTTAGTCACGTTCAATCACTCCCAAAAAAAGATGATAAGTCAGCGGGTATTTCCCCTGCTGTTGCGGCCAGGCTAGTTGCAGTTGCTGGAGCTGGCTGCGGGTGAGCACCCTCTGTTCGCGCCCTTCGTGCAGATGGGTCGCTCCAATGCCTTTGAGCGAACGCATCGCGCTCAGCGCATCGTCAAACCAGAGCGTGATAGCCTGAATCCGGTGCCGGGCGCGCCAGCCTCTCAGGGCGTTTTCGATGGCAATGCCGTCTAAAAAGTGGTTTGCATGCGCCCGATTATCGACCGCCCGCCACGCCTGACGCAGCTCCGGCAACGACCCTTGCGCCAGAGTGGTGAATGCTACCTGTCCGCCGGGGCGTACCACGCGATACAGCTCCGACAACGCCTGGGGTAAATCACTGCACCATTGCACCGCAAGGTTACTCCAGGCCAGATCGAAGCTCGCCGTGGGTTGCGAAATCGATTCAATATCCGCCATCAAATAATGGTCTGCGGCCTGCTGACGACGCGCCTCCTCGAGCATTTGCGCCGAGAGGTCGAGCGCCGTCACTTCGCAACCCTGTGCTCGCCAGTGGCGGCTCATGCGTCCCGGCCCGCAACCGGCATCCAGCACCTGCGAAAACGCGCGATCCGGCAACAATCCAAGTAACGCATCCGCGCTCTGGCGTTGCAGTTCGGCATGTTGTTCATACTGCGTCGCTGCTCGTCCGAACGCCGCCGCGATGGCCTGCTTATCAAACTGCGCCATGCAGCACCTCCAGCAAACGATCGATGTCCTGTTTTTCGTGCGCCTGGGTCAGCGTCAAACGTAGCCGCGCGGTGCCCGCCGGAACGGTAGGCGGGCGGATCGCGGTCGCCCAGCATCCCTGGCTGCGCAACGTTTCCGCCAGCTGTAATGCGCGCGCGTTATCGCCGACGATCAGCGGCTGGATTGCGCTGTGAGAAGGCGCCAGGGCGAACGCCGTGGTATCCACGCCAGCACGAAAATGTTCAATCAATGACGCCAGTTTTTCTCTGCGCTGGCGGCCTTCATCGCTACGGATCACCGCCAAAGCGGCGCGTAACGCCTGGGCCTGAGCGGGCGGCATACTGGTGCTGTAGATCAGGTGACGGGCAAACTGCAGCAGATACTCTGCCACACTGTCGGAACAGAGAATGGCCGCCCCGCTGACGCCAAACCCTTTGCCGAATGTCACCACCAGCAGTTCAGGCTTCACCTGCTGCTGCCAGCAACTCCCTCGCCCCTCATCACCGGTAACACCAATACCGTGCGCATCATCGACCAGCAGCCACGCGCGGTGCTGTTGTGCGGTACGCTGAATCTCGGCAAGCGGCGCGCTGTCGCCATCCATGCTGAATACCCCTTCGGTCACCACCAGTTGTTGACCAGAAATCGGGGCGGCCAGCAAACGAGACAGATGTTCGGGGTTGTTATGCGTAAAACGACGCAGTTGCGCCGGACTGAGGCTGGCGGCCTCCAGCAGCGATGCGTGGCTAAGCCGGTCGGCCACGATGCGATCGTCTTTTGCCATCAGTGCGGCAATGACCGCCTGGTTCGCCGCAAAACCGGAGATGAATAACAGCGCACGCGAATACCCCAGCCACTGCGCCAGCTCTTCCTCCAGCGCCTGATGGGCAACGGAATAGCCACTGACATGACCCGAGCCACCGCTTCCCACGCCAAAGCGCTCCGCGCCTTGCTGCCAGGCGCAGATAATCTGCGGATGGTGACTCAGCCCCAGGTAGTCATTGCTGGAAAAATTGAGATATTGACGATCGCCCGCATGGAGCCAGCGCCCGGCGCCCTGCACCACCGCGTGACGGCGGCGCAACGCATCGGCAGAACGACGCGCTATCAGCGCATCGTCGATTTTTTGCTGCCAGGTCATACGGTTGCCGCGTTGTAGTAATCGTCGGTGTCCGGGGTTATCAGCGCCTGTTCGAGGCGTTGCTGCTGTTCGTTGTCACCGGCCAGCACGGCCGTTTGCTGCGGATTCAGCCCCAGCTTGCGGAACAACTGCAGGTCTTTATCCTCTTCCGGGTTTGGCGTGGTCAGCAGCTTACAGCCGTAGAACACCGAGTTTGCGCCAGCCATAAAGCACATTGCCTGGGTCTGTTCGTTCATCTGTTCACGGCCTGCGGAGAGACGGACAAACGAGGTGGGCATCATGATACGCGCCACCGCAATGGTGCGAATAAAATCAAACGCGTCTACGTCGTCATTATCGGCCAGCGGCGTCCCTTTCACCTTCACCAGCATGTTGATGGGCACGCTTTCCGGTGGTGTCGGTAGGTTGGCTAATTGCAGCAAAAGTCCGGCCCGATCGTTTACCGTTTCACCTAACCCCACGATGCCCCCAGAGCAGACCTTAATGCCCGCCTCGCGGACTTTGTCCAGCGTGTCGAGACGCTCCTGATACGAACGGGTGGTGATAATGTTGCCGTAGAACTCAGGCGAGGTGTCGAGGTTGTGGTTGTAATAGTCCAGACCTGCGTCAGCCAGGCGCTTCGCCTGGGCGTCATTGAGCGTGCCCAGCGTCATGCACGCTTCCAGCCCCAGTTCTTTCACGCCCTGCACCATCTGTTCCAGATACGGCATATCGCGTTCATGTGGATTCTTCCAGGCCGCCCCCATGCAGAAGCGGGTCGATCCCGCATTTTTCGCTTTACGCGCAGAGTCCAGAACCTGTTCAACTTCCATCAAACGTTCTGACTCCAGGCCCGTTTTGTAGCGGGAACTCTGTGGGCAGTATTTGCAGTCTTCCGGGCAGGCACCGGTTTTAATCGACAACAGCGTACTCACTTGCACCTGTTGCGGGTCAAAATGTTGACGATGAACCTGTTGCGCTTCGAACAGTAAATCCAGCAACGGCTTTTCAAATAATTCGGTGACTTGCGACATTGTCCAGCGAGCGTGGTGAGCCATCGGGCCTCTCCAAAGGGTGTTGTTAATTTTTGATTCGGTGTAGACTCGTAAACCTAAATCTTTTTAATTTGGTTTACAAGTCGATTATGACAACGGACGATCTTGCCTTTGACCAACGCCATATCTGGCATCCTTACACGTCAATGACCTCACCGCTCCCGGTGTATCCGGTGGAGCGCGCCGAAGGTTGCGAACTGATTTTGTCTAACGGCGAACGCCTGGTTGACGGCATGTCCTCCTGGTGGGCGGCAATTCATGGCTACAATCACCCACAGCTCAACGCGGCAATGAAAACGCAGATCGACAGCATGTCGCACGTTATGTTCGGCGGTATCACCCATGCCCCTGCCATCAATCTGTGCCGTAAACTGGTGGCGATGACCCCAGAGCGGCTCGAGTGCGTTTTTCTGGCGGATTCCGGTTCGGTCGCGGTGGAAGTGGCGATGAAAATGGCGCTGCAATACTGGCGGGCATTAGGCGAATCCCGCCAGCGCTTCCTGACGTTTCGTAACGGCTATCACGGGGATACGTTCGGCGCGATGTCCGTCTGTGACCCGGAGAACTCCATGCATAGCCTGTGGAAGGGCTATCTGCCGGATAACCTGTTCGCTCCCGCGCCGCAAAGCCGAATGGACGGTGAGTGGGATGAACGGGATATGGTGGCATTCGCCCGTTTGATGGCCGCGCACCGCAACGAGATTGCGGCGGTCATTCTGGAGCCGATCGTCCAGGGCGCGGGCGGCATGCGGATGTATCACCCTGAATGGTTGCGGCGCATCCGTAAAATGTGCGACCGCGAAGGCATCCTGCTGATTGCCGATGAGATTGCGACCGGATTCGGCCGTACGGGTAAACTGTTTGCCTGCGAGCACGCCGACATCACGCCGGACATTCTGTGTCTGGGGAAAGCGCTGACCGGCGGGACCATGACCCTCTCCGCCACCTTAACCACCCGCACTATCGCTGAAACCATCAGCAACGGCGAAGCCGGATGTTTTATGCATGGCCCAACCTTTATGGGCAATCCACTGGCCTGTGCCGTGGCGACCGCCAGCCTGTCGCTGCTGGAAACCGGAGAGTGGCAACACCAGGTTGCCGCCATCGAAACGCAGTTACGCGCTGAATTAACCCCTGCCGCGCAGTCGCCGTGGGTGGCGGATGTGCGCGTGCTTGGTGCCATTGGCGTAGTGGAAACGACACATCCGGTGAATATGGCAGCGCTCCAACGCTTCTTTGTGGAACAAGGGGTGTGGGTACGCCCGTTCGGTAAACTGATTTATCTGATGCCGCCTTACCTTATTCAACCTGAGCAACTGCGTAAACTGACGCAGGCAGTGAATGACGCCGTGACGCAGGAAACATTTTTTATCCATTAATCGGCGGTAAGCCCGTCTGATACTGACTACACTTTTTTGCGGATCAGCAGATTGACGGAGGGTGCATGATACTTATCAGCCACGACCTGCGCGACGGGGAAAAACTGCCCCATCGTCAGGTATTCAACGGGATGGGCTATGACGGAGATAATATCTCTCCGCACCTGGCCTGGGACGATGTCCCCGCCGGGACGAAAAGCTTTGTCGTGACCTGTTACGATCCCGACGCGCCCACCGGCTCGGGTTGGTGGCACTGGGTTGTCGCCAACTTACCTGCCGACACGCGCGTTTTACCGCAAGGCTCAGGCTCTGGTCTTTCGCCGCTGCCGGAAGACGCGATTCAGACGCGCACGGATTTTGGCAAAGCGGGCTACGGTGGCGCTGCGCCGCCAAAAGGGGAAACGCACCGTTATATCTTTACGGTGCATGCCCTGAATGTGGAACGCATTGAGGTCGATGAAGGCGCCAGCGGTGCGATGGTCGGGTTTAATGTCCATTTCCATTCACTCGCCAGAGCGTCAATTACCGCGATGTTCAGTTAATCGGTGTTGTGCCGGATGGCGACGCTAACGCGTCTTATCCGGCCTACAGGTTACACAGGCCGAATAAGCGTTAGCGCCATCCGTCATTGTTACAAGAACTCAGGCACCAGACGCAATAAATCACCCCGCGCCAGTAGCGCAGTAGCACACTCGATATCCGGGGAGAAGAAACGATCCTGGGTGTAGTGCGGAACCTGTTCACGTAATGCCTGACGCGCCTGCTCCAGCAGTGGACTGGAGGTTAATCCTTCACGCAAATCAATCCCCTGACAGGCTGCCAGCCACTCCACGGCGATCACGCCTCGCGTATTGGCGGCCATTTCCCACAACCGACGACCCGCCGCCGGTGCCATAGAAACATGGTCTTCCTGATTCGCCGATGTCGGCAGACTGTCGACACTGTGCGGATGCGCCAGCGCTTTGTTCTCGCTGGCCAACGCCGCCGCCGTCACCTGGGCTATCATAAAACCGGAGTTAACCCCGCCATTTTTCACGAGGAACGGCGGTAGCTGCGACATGTGTTTATCCATCATCAACGCAATGCGTCTTTCCGACAGCGCGCCAATCTCCGCGATCGCCAGCGCCAGATTATCCGCCGCCATCGCCACCGGTTCCGCATGGAAATTGCCGCCGGAAATCACATCGCCCTCTTCGGCAAACACCAGCGGGTTGTCCGAAACCGCATTGGCTTCAACAAGCAGCACCTCCATAACCTGACGCAGTTGCGTCAGACACGCCCCCATCACCTGCGGCTGACAGCGCAGAGAGTACGGGTCCTGCACTTTTTCACAGTTATGGTGAGAGTCGGAAATCGGACTGTTTTCGGTCAGCACGTGGCGGTAAAGCGCCGCGGCATCTATCTGTCCGCGTTGCCCACGCGCGGCATGAATGCGCGCGTCAAACGGGCGACGTGACCCCAGCACAGCTTCCGTGGTCAGTGCCCCGCACACCACGGCGGAGGCAAATAACTCTTGCGCCTCAAACAGACCGCGCAGGGCAAAAGCGGTCGATGCCTGGGTGCCGTTAAGCAGCGCCAGCCCCTCTTTTGCCGCCAGCGTGACAGGCTCCAGACCCGCTTTACGCAGCGCGTCCTTCGCCGGTAGCCACTCGCCTTGCCAACGTGCTTTACCCTCGCCAAGCAGCGTAAGGGACATGTGTGCCAACGGCGCTAAGTCGCCTGACGCCCCTACCGATCCTTTTGCCGGAATCAGTGGATAAACACCGGCATTGACCAGTGCGATCAGCGCTTCAATCACACTCAGACGAATGCCTGAAAATCCACGGGCCAGACTGTTGATTTTCAGCACCATCATCAGACGCACCATCGCGTCGTCCAGCGGTTCGCCAACCCCTGCGGCATGTGAAAGCACCAGCGAGCGCTGCAAATTTTGCAGATCTTCGGTGGCGATGCGCGTCTGCGCCAGCAGACCGAAACCGGTATTGATCCCGTAAGCCGTACGCCCTTCAGCCACAATGTTATTCACACAGGCGACGCTGGCATTGATGCCATCAATCGCGCTGGCATCCAGACTCAGTTGCACAGGCTGCTGCCAGACGGCGCGCAGTTGTTCAAGGCTCAGTTGGCCCGGCGTTAACATAAGCGTATTCATATCAACGATTCCCTTGAGTAGCCGCGATCATAGGTAAGTTCAGCCCCTGCTCGACGGCGCATTCGACGGCGATGTCATAACCGGCATCGGCATGGCGCATAACGCCCGTTGCCGGATCGTTGTGCAGTACCCTGGCGATGCGTGCTGCCGCTTCATCGGTGCCGTCACAGACGATCACCATCCCGGAGTGCTGGGAGAAGCCCATTCCCACGCCGCCACCGTGATGCAGCGAAACCCAGGTTGCGCCGCTGGCGGTGTTGAGCAACGCATTCAATAGCGGCCAGTCGGAGACCGCATCAGAGCCGTCGCGCATCGCTTCGGTTTCACGGTTTGGACTGGCGACGGAACCGGAATCAAGATGGTCACGACCAATCACAATCGGCGCGGAGACTTCGCCGCTGCGCACCATTTCGTTAAACGCCAGCCCCAGTTTTTGCCGCCACTCCAGACCGACCCAGCAGATACGTGCGGGAAGTCCCTGGAAGTTGATGCGCTCACGGGCCATATCCAGCCAGTGATGCAAATGTTTATCGTCTTTGACGATCTCTTTTACTTTGGCATCGGTTTTATAAATATCCTGCGGATCGCCGGAAAGCGCCACCCAGCGGAACGGGCCAATCCCACGGCAGAACAGTGGTCGAATATAGGCAGGAACGAAGCCTGGGAAATCAAACGCCCTTTCAACGCCCATCTCTTTGGCCATTTGGCGAATATTGTTGCCGTAGTCAAAGGTCGGGACGCCCATTTCGCTAAACGCCAGCATTGCCTGGACGTGTGTCGCCATTGAGCGTTTCGCCGCCAGTACCGTACCTTGCGGGTCAGAAATCGCTTTCTGCTGATACTCTTCCCAGCTCCAGCCGGAAGGCAGATAGCCATGCAGCGGATCGTGGGCGCTGGTCTGATCGGTTACCATATCCGGGCGTACACCCCGTTTTACCAGTTCTGGCACGATGTCCGCCGCATTGGCGCACAGGGCGATAGAGACGGCTTTACCTTCACGGGTGTATTTTGCAATACGCGCCAGCGCGTCATCCAGGGATTCAGCCTGTTCATCGACATAGCGGGTACGCAAACGAAAATCGATACGGCTCTGCTGGCATTCAATGTTCAGTGAACAGGCACCGGCCAGCGTCGCGGCCAGCGGCTGAGCACCACCCATACCGCCAAGCCCGGCGGTCAGCACCCAGCGTCCCGCCAGGTTGCCCTGATAGTGCTGGCGTCCGGCTTCGACAAAGGTTTCGTAGGTGCCCTGGACGATCCCCTGGCTGCCAATGTAGATCCAGCTTCCGGCCGTCATTTGACCGTACATGGCCAGGCCTTTCGCATCCAGCTCGTTGAAGTGCTCCCAGGTCGCCCAGTGCGGAACCAGGTTGGAGTTGGCGATCAACACGCGCGGCGCATTTTCATGGGTTTTGAATACGCCTACCGGTTTGCCGGATTGCACCAGCAGGGTTTCATCGTCATTCAGTTGGGTCAGTGCTTTAACGATGGCGTCATAACATTGCCAGTCGCGCGCGGCACGCCCAATCCCGCCATACACCACCAGCTCGTGGGGATTTTCAGCAACATCGGGATCAAGGTTATTCATTAACATGCGCAGCGGCGCTTCGGTCAGCCAGCTTTTGGCTGTTAAGGTCGTCCCTCTTGGGGCACGGATATCCTGCTCACGATATTTGCTTTGGGGCATGTCAGATTCCTCACGAACGCTCAGATAAGTCACTAACATATACTTGTCTATACAAGCTATCGCAAGGACGCAATTAACAGAAATGATACATTTTTGTTATATTGCGTCAGCAATCACGGTTTTCGCTGTTGTCCGGTCAGGACATAAAATGGCCTTGCAGGCGATAACGCGACCCCGGAAAGAGTAAACGCGCATGGGAGACGATCTGCGTTGCCGACCAGGTGGTACGACGGATCAGCAGACACGGGTCATGTTCTTTGATATTTAACAAGGCGCACTCTTCCGCCGTGGCGCGTACCGCCTCGACAATGTGCTCCCCTTCCGTCAGCGGGGCGATCAGCGACAAATAGGCATGCGGCGTTGTCTGCTGGTAATCCTGAGAGAGATACTCCGGCACCACCTCCGCATTCACACAGCGATCCTCAATTTGCACCGGCAGAGCGTCTTCGTAATGCACCATAATAGAATGGAAAATGGGCGTCCCTTCTTTGACATTGAGCGCCGCCGCCTGCAATGCCGTCGCCTGTGTGCTCTCCAGCGTCAGCACTTCACAGCGGTGCTGGTGGTGACGGGCGATGATTTCGTCAGCAATGCTGCGGATTTCAAACAGCGCCGATTGTCCTTTCGGCTCCGCGACAAATGTCCCGACCCCCTGCAGACGCACCAGCAGCCCCTCATCGGTTAGCTCCCGCAGCGCCCGGTTGATGGTCATTCGACTAAAACCATACTGCGCCACCAGTTCCGCTTCCGACGGAATACGGTCATGGGGTTGCCAGATCCCGCTGGCGATTTTTTCGCTGATGGCCTGTTTGACCTTTTCATAAAAGGGCGCAGGCGCGCTGGCCGTGGCAGAACGTGAGCGAGAGGGAAACATGCAAGAGCCTTCCTTATGCGTATAAAAGTGGGTCTGGTGTTAGTGCCACCAGTGCGCGATTTGCCAGCCAAGCCGCGCCGCAACTCGCGCTGCTTTGCCATCATCGTCAAAGCGGGGGTTAAATTCAACCATATCCACCGCCTGAAGTTTACCGCTTCGACAAACAGGTTCCACCAGACGCATCACGGTGGCCAGCGGCACCCCCAGTGCAGCGGGCGCGGAAACCGCAGGCATTTCCCAGACGGGAAGCACGTCGAGATCGATCGTCAGATAGATTTTGTCCACGCTGGCGATAAACTGCGACAGCTGTGGTTGTGCGTCGCCGCACTCCAGATCCTCAACGACCATCACCTTACGCCGTTGTGCTTCATCCCATAAGGCAGCGGTATTTGCCGCCCGACTCACGCCAAAGCAGGCATAATGAAATTCGCGCTCCTGCGCCTCGCAGAGCTGGGCCAGTTGCCGAAACGGTGTGCCGGACGTTGCCCTTTCCGCCTGGCGAAGATCCAGATGCGCATCCAGATTGAGGATCCCAATGCGCGCATCCGGGAACGCATCCAGAACGCCAGCCCCATGACCAAATGCGGTTTCATGCCCACCGCCTAACACCAGGGTACGCATATTGGCCTGCTGACACTGTCGTACGGCGTCACGCAAGGCGTGTTGTGCCGCTTCAAGATCGGGAGCCTGCGCGATGATATTGCCTAAATCTACCAGCCGGTCATGCCCCTGATGCGCCGCCAGATTCGCCAGCGCTTTTCGCAGCGCATCCGGTGCGCCCGCCGCACCTGGACGCCCCTGATTACGCTTTACGCCTTCATCACAGGCAAACCCCAGTAACGCGATGTTCTGCGGGTATGAGGATGGGGAGAATGTCGGGCTGAGCGTGATTGTCTGGAACAGGCGCAGCGCACTGGCGGCTTCCGCGCTGTCATCACGCCCCTGCCACAAAGAACGGGGAGTCGGTTGCCATTGCGTCATTTTATCTGCCCTCTGAAAACGCGTTGATACAGCGGGTTACGGCCCGGTTCGTACAGGATTTCAACCGGAAGCGCCGCATCCCAGACCACAAAATCAGCCACATAGCCCGCTTTAAGCTGCCCATGCGTTGCCTGTCGCCCGAGCGCGCGCGCAGCATGGCGTGTGACGCCTGCCCATGCCTCTTCCGGCGTTAACCCAAACTGAACGCAGGCCATGTTCATCGCCAGATGCAAGCTAATGAACGGGCTGGTGCCCGGGTTAAAATCGGTGGCGACAGCCATCGGCACCTGGTAGCGGCGCAGCAGTTCAACCGGCGGGCGCTGGGTCTCTTTGAGAAAATAAAACGCCCCCGGCAGCAGGACGCCCACGGTACCGCTTTGGCGCATCGCCGCCACGCCCGCTTCGTCCAGATATTCGATATGATCGGCAGACAGACCGTGATAGCGGCTGACCAACTGCGCACCGCCCAGCAAAGAGAGTTGCTCAACATGCCCCTTAACCGGGATCCCCAGCGCCTGCGCGGCCTGGAACACACGCTCGCTTTGCGCCAGGTTAAAACCGACGCTTTCGCAGAACAGATCTACGGTCTCAAACAGCCCCTTTTCCCATAAATGAGGCAGCATCGACTCGCACACCTGCGTGATGTAACCATCAGGATTGTCGCGATATTCCGCTGGCGTGGCGTGCGCCGCCAGTAACGTCGGACTGATTTCTAGGGTGTTCTCAGACGCCAGCGCCGCGATAACCTGCAGCATCTTCTCTTCGGTGGGTAAATCCAGACCGTAGCCAGACTTTATCTCCAGCAGCGTGACGCCTTCTTTAATGAGACGCGCCATTCTGGCCCGTGCGATGGCAAGCAGATCGTCAGCGGAGGCTTTTCGCGTCGCCGCCACGGTCGAATTAATACCGCCGCCCTGCGCGCTAATCTGTTGATACGAAACCCCGTTCAGCCGCTGTTCCCATTCTGCGGCGCGGTTACCGCCAAAGATCAGGTGCGTATGGCAGTCGATCAATCCCGGCGTGACCAGGCGACCCTGCATATCAAACGTCTTGCCCTGCGCCCCCTCTAATGATGACTCGGGGACAATATCCAGTATGTTGCCCTGACGCACCACCAGCGCATGCCCCTCGACCATGCCATACGGCGTGTTGCGTTCGGGATCCATGGTCGCCAGCCGGACATTGCGCCAGATAACGTCATCAGGTAAAAGTTGCCGCATTCCATCCACCACTTGTCATAGGTTGTATAGACATTTATTTTTATTCCAGCGCTATTGTCAACCGGGGGGACGATAAATGTTGCTTATTTGTGACGTGTCGGCCCAATCCACGGGGCATCCGCTTCCTAAAATGAACTTTTTGCCTTTTCGCCTTCCCGTTTCGCCCAACTTAGTATAAAAAAGCAGGCTTCAATGGAATTAATTTAACTTTCAAAGCCCGGAGCAACCCGTGAACACATTATCGGTTTCCCGTCTGGCGCTGGCACTGGCTTTTGGCGTGACGCTGACCGCCTGTAGCTCTACGCCGCCCGATCAAATCCCTTCCGATCAGACTGCGCCTGGAACGTCCTCGCGTCCGATCCTGTCGGCGAATGAAGCACAGAACTTTGTTGCTGCTCATTATTTCGCTTCACTGACGCCGAATACGGCACCGTGGTCGCCTTCTTCTATTTCTCTGCCAGCGCAGCCTGACTTTGTGGTCGGCCCGGCAGGCACGCAGGGCGTCACGCATACGACGATTCAGGCGGCAGTAGATGCGGCAATTACTAAACGTACCAATAAGCGTCAGTTTATCGCGATCATGCCAGGCGAATATCAGGGTACCGTGTACATTCCGGCCGCACCTGGCAGCCTGACGCTGTACGGTATGGGCGAGAAGCCGATTGATGTGAAAATTGGATATGCCATTGATGGCGATATGAGCATTGCTGACTGGCGTCGCGCGGTAAACCCGGGTGGTAAATATATGCCGGGTAAACCTGCGTGGTATATGTTTGACAGCTGCCAGAGCCAACGTAACGCGAACATTGGCGTCATGTGTTCAGCGGCTTTCTGGTCACAGAATAACGGCCTGCAATTGCAGAACCTGACTATCGAAAACAATCTCGGTGATAGCGTAGATGACGGTCACCACCCAGCCGTTGCCCTGCGCACCGACGGCGACAAAGTTCAGATCAACAATGTGAACCTTCTCGGTCGTCAGAACACCTTCCTGGTGACCAACAGCAGCGTGCAAAACCGTCTGCAAAACGATCGTCAGCCGCGCACGCTGGTCACCAATAGCTACCTCGAAGGGGATGTGGATATTGTTTCTGGTCGTGGTGCCGTGGTGTTTGACAACACGGACTTTCGCGTTGTGAACTCCCGGACACAAAAAGAAGCCTACGTATTCGCCCCGGCAACGCTGTCCAACGTCTTCTACGGCTTCCTTGCCACCAACAGCCGTTTCACGGCAAGTGGTGATAATGTCGCGCAACTGGGCCGCTCGCTGGATGTCGATACCAACACCAACGGTCAGGTGGTGATCCGCGATAGCGTGATCAATGAAGGCTTTAATATGGCCAAACCGTGGGCTGATACCGCGATTTTCAAACACCCGTTTACGGGAAATACCGGTACGATGGATGATAAGGGTGAGATTCAGCGCAACCTGAACGACACCAACTTCAACCGCCTGTGGGAGTACAACAACCGCGGGGTAGGCAGTAAAGTGGTTGCAGAACCGAAGCAGTAATCGCCGTCCTGACCCGGTAAGCGCATGCGCTACCGGGCCATGCGCCGGATAATGGCTGAAATGCCTTATCCGGCCTGCGACACACAATCAGTACGCGTTAACCACCACCCACATTGGCCCCTGACCCACCGCATAGCGCGCCTTTTCGCTTAGCAGTCCCTGCTCGCCGACAATGTCATACACCGCAATATGATGCGACTTTTGCCCGGCGGCGATCAGATATTTCCCCTGATGATCAACATTGAAGCCACGCGGCTGGGTTTCCGTTGGCTGGTAACCTTCTTTGGTCAGCACGCTACCATCCTCAGAAACGCTGAACACCGTAATCAGACTGGCAGTACGATCGCAGGCATACAGATGACGGCCATCCGGCGTAATGTGAATGTCTGCCGCCCAGCGCGTGTCGGAGAAATCAGCAGGCATCATATCCAGCGTTTGTACACACTCCACGTTGCCATGAGGATCTTTGAGTTCCCAGACATCCACAGAGCTGTTCAGCTCATTCACGCAGTAGGCGTATTGCTGGTTCGGGTGGAATGCCATATGGCGTGGGCCTGCACCTTCAACCGTCGTCACTTCCGCCGGTTCCTGCGCCACCAGCTTGCCGTCGTCGCTGAGCGTAAACAGGCAAATGCGATCCTGTTTCAGCGCCGGAACCCACAAGGTACGATTATCCGGCGAGATATTCGCGGAGTGGCATCCCTCCAGCCCTTCAACGACATCCACCACTTCAACAGGCAGCCCATCTTCCAGACGCGTCACGCTGACGTTTCCGGCATTGTAGGATCCGACAAAGACAAAGCGCCCCTGGCGATCGGTGGAAATATGCGTCGGACTGCCCGGCAATGCGGACTGTGCTGCAAACGTCAGTGAACCGTCGTCTGGCGCAATGCGATACGCCAGTACGCGAAACTCCGGACGCACGCCAACGTAGAGATAGCGCTTATCCGGACTGACCACCATCGGCTGAACCTGGCCGGGTACGTCAACCACCTGCACAAGCGTCAACACGCCTTCATGATTCAGGCTCCAGACGTGAATTTGCTGGCTTTCAGGGCTGGCGGTATAAACTGTTTGCTTCATGAATGCTCCTTTGCTTTGGCAACTGGCTGCAATAACCGGATACAGCTTAACGTAGTCGCTTTTAACGATGAATTCTGAATTAACGCTCAGAGTTTTGCCCGACTCTCTTCTCGGTGTACCATTCTCTCAGACAAAACTCTCAACCTTAACCTGGAAATATCTATGACCGCTCGCGTGATTGCTCTGGATTTAGACGGTACCTTGCTGACCCCGAAAAAGACCTTGTTACCCTCCTCTCTTGAGGCACTTTCGCGCGCCAGAAACGCCGGGTATCAACTTATCATTGTCACCGGTCGTCATCACGTTGCGATTCACCCTTTTTATCAGGCGCTGGCGCTGGATACACCTGCAATTTGCTGTAACGGCACCTATTTGAATAGCCGCTATAGTAAACAAACAAATCTGCACGCCTTACATTAATTTCATCCTTCTAACCTTTCGCTTTGCCTTGGCACAACCTCCCTAGCGTATCAATTTCCAAGTATGTGGCAAGCGGTGTACTATCGGCATAATCCTACTCAATCACAGCGAAACACGATATGAATTATCAAGTAATTGCCCTTGATCTAGATGGTACTTTGTTAACGCCAGAAAAAACTATTCTCCCTGATTCACTGTTAGCACTACAACGTGCTCAGGGTGCTGGGGCAAAAGTCGTGATCGTGACTGGGAGACATTTCGTTGCTATTCATCCTTTTTATCAGGCACTCGCTTTAGATACACCTGCAATTTGTTGCAATGGTGCATTAATGTACGATTACCACGAAAAAAAGGTTATTGCGTCTGATCCACTACAGCCAGACCAAGCTACACAATTGCTTGAACTGCTTGATAGTTACAATGTTCACGGTTTGATGTATGCCGATGATGCAATGTTTTATCAGGAAGCAACAGGGCATATTATCCGTACTGAAAATTGGGCTAAATCATTGCCTGAATCGCAACGTCCAGTATTTAAACAGGTAAGTTCGCTACGTGAAGCAGCACATGAAGTAGCCGGAATTTGGAAATTTGCCCTTACTGATACTGATACAGTTAAATTACATAAATTCAGTCAGATCGTTGAACGTGAGCTTGGGCTTGCTTGTGAATGGTCATGGCATGACCAGGTTGACATAGCACAATTGGGAAATAGCAAAGGTAAACGATTAGCACAATGGGTTGAATCGCAGGGTTTATCGATGAACCAAGTTATTGCTTTTGGGGATAACCATAACGATCTTAGTATGCTAAAAAATGCTGGTCTTGGCGTGGCTATGGGTAATGCCGTAGATGAAGTGAAAGAATGTGCTGATTTAGTAATAGGTAACAATACTGAAACTGGTATAGCTGGTGTAGTAAATCAGTACTTTTCTGAAGAACATATTACAGCGTGAATCCGAAACAGGGATGTTTGAAATGATAAAATTTATACCAGAAAATGGAATGCGAACTTATATTGATGAACAGGTAGAACAGTTTGGTTTTCAATATGATGATAGCTTTTCATGAAAATGAAATAAAAGTTTATGCAAATGAGCAACAAACTATAATTAACATAAATGCTCCTAAATGAAAATGGCCTCGTTTTAGAGGCCAATATAATCATTTTCCTAAATCCAAAAAAGACTTTGGAGGCTTGCTAATAATCATTTGCACACCATCTTTCGTAGACTTAAAAGATTTCATTAACTTTCGAGCCGCATTAGGGAGTTTACTGTGGTTGACAACCAGATAACCGCCCCTAACTTTTTTAATGACACCATCTTTTTCAAGTTGTTCAAAGTCGATAGCTGAGTACTCTTTTGCTTGTGCCACTATTGTACTTAACATCTCTTCTTTGGATACATCATTTTCATTTTTCATAATAGCCTCGAAGCTCATTTATACTTTCTCATATTATCTGAATAATCTATGAGTTATCAAGTGATATAGTGAAAAAATCACAATAGGCATATCAAAAATAAAAACATTACCGACTATCAATTTTTATAATTAGATTGTAATCATTGTTATTTTTTTCTACTAAATTAACACAAGCCCCATAAGGGGATTTCCTAGCTTCCACCCACCATGATTAAAAGTATCTGTAGTAGCTCACCTAGTGGAACTTGTATTAATACAATACCAAACGCATCAAGAACAGGTACAATTATCCAATTATATAAAATGATTAGAGCTAGCACAAAGCCAAGGAAGTTTCTCCAGTGTAAGGTGTTTTGCTCAATTTCAATTTTATTTGTCTCAATCTGTCCTTCAGTGTTAGTTTTATGTTCCTCTTTTTCAATTAATTTTGTCTTTGTAAAAACACTCATTATTGTACTAATTAATACGGATATTGCATTTATCATATTTCATTTCCTTATTGTAACTGGCATACGACAGACCTGTAAATAGACCCGTTTTAGTTCCATGCATTTTTTGAGATCCCAGCCAAATAATGGTGTTGTCGATATTCCTCCGGC